>WTAX01000295.1 GCA_013139395.1 Gammaproteobacteria bacterium
AAACATCTGCCCCAGACTCTCTGGGAAAAAGCTGTCAAAGAAAAAACCAAACAATAAGCTACCGATAATAACAGAGGATAAATAAATAATCAGAGACATTTTGCCCAATGTTTTTAATACCACGCTCATAGTAACGGTGTTGGTAGCAGGCCCCGCAGTTAAAAAGATAAATGCCGCACCGGGTGAAAAACCAGCAGCTAATAATGATAAGCCTAATGGGATGGAAGCCGTTGCACAGACATAAAGAGGTATTGAAACGGCTAGTACTAAAACATAATTCAACAGTGGATTTGATGAAATAAAGTCAACCAGATTTTGCGGCATAAAGGTGACAATAAGCGCACCAAGAAGCAAACCAATCATTAATGAACGGGCAATAGCTTTATAAATATCATCAAATGCATAAGACACGATTTTCTGAAAAAGATTTTTTTGATCTTCCGCTTTCACAACTTTAATCGCCAGTGGCTGACCAATGATATGATTAGCGACTTTTAACTGACTGATACTGGCTTTATTCATTAGCTGATCAGATTCATCTTTAACCAACAACAGTGTTAACAGCCCTGCAAACAAAGAAATGATGATTGATGTTATGACACGATAAATAGTAAATAACCAGCCAAAAACAGCATAGGTTGCCATGATTGAGTCGGCACCGGTAATAGGTGTTGAAATCAAAAACGTCTGAATCGCACTGCGCGAAGCACCACTTTTCTTTAAAGCACTGACAAAAGGGATCACACTACAGGAACAAAGAGGCAGAGGAATACCCAGCACTGCAGCCTTAATATTAGCCATAAAATTATGCTGTCCCAGATGCTTTTTAATAAAAGCATCCGGCAGTAACATTTTGAATACTCCCGCAATCAATACACCCAGTAAAATAAAAAAAGCGATTGAGTTAAGTAAAATCCAAAAGTTGCCCAAAAATTCAAGAATAATTTCTTTCATTATGATCATTTCTCTTTAAAATAAGAGCTGCTAAGAGTCAATAAAAATCAGGTGAGAGCCTGAGCCACATTAAATGCGACAAATGATAAAATCCATGCTGTCACGGTGGTAAAAACAAACAAATAAGCCAGATACTTCCAACTACCTGCTTCACGCATAAAGACCAGAGACGCTGCTAAACAGGGTAAATAAATCATCACAAAAACAATAAATGAGATACCCGCCGGCAAACTGATATTCGCTCTGATCTTGTCAACAAGGCCGGAACTACTTTCATCCTCTTCTTCACCCAAGCCATATAATACACCGAGAGTAGCAACAACCACTTCTTTGGCGGCCAGGCCTGTTTCTAATGCCACAGCCATACGCCAGTCATAACCTAATGGTGCAAAAAAAGGTTCTGAGGCATGGCCAATGACACCCAGGTAGCTATGCTCTAATTTATACAGTGCCAGTTCATTATTTAATGCTGATATAGCGGTTTCATTTTCAGCCTGCTCAACTTTAACCTGATATTGCTGTTCCACTTCCGGCTGTTTCGGGTAATTACTGGCAAACCAGACCAGCACCGATGCCAATAAAATAAAAGTACCTGCTTTTTTTAAATACATCAATGCCTGGCCTGAAACCGTGTGCCAGAGTAATTTTAGCGAAGGTAAACGGTATTTAGGCATTTCCATAACAAAGGGTTCATCATCCCCTTTAAAGGCCGTCATTTTTAGTACTTTAGCGGCAATAATACCTAATAAGGCACCGGAAATATAAATCAAAAAGAGTAAATTCCCCGCATGGTGCTCTGCAAAAAAAGCACCAACAAACAAAACGTAGATCGGCAGCCTTGCACCACAACTCATAAAACCAATAATAAAGAGTGTCAACAGGCGATCACGATCATTTTTTAACGTTCTGGCGGCCATATACGCCGGCACTGAACAGCCAAAGCCACTCACTAAGGGGATAAACGATTTTCCATGCAGACCAAATTTATGAAAAAAACCATCCAGCAGAAAGGCTACCCGACTCATATAACCTGTCGTTTCTAACAAGGCAATACCCAAAAATAAAATAAAAATATTAGGTAAAAATAAAACGACAGCCCCTACTCCGGCAATTGCGCCATCGGCAATAACCGAGGCGAGCTCTGTATCGCCAAGAAAAGATTTAGTAGCGTCAATCAGCAAAGAAAAGAAAGCATCAATCCAATCCATAGGGATGCTGCCGACTTCAAAGGTAAGTTGAAATAAGCCCCACATCATAAACAAAAAAATGGGTAAGCCGACAAATTTATGCATGAGCAAAGAGTCGATTTTATCTGTAAAAGTTGTCTTTACCTGTTTTTCAAATTGCACTGTCTCTGCAACCGCACCTTTAGCCAGAGCCAGTTTTTCATCATTAAAAATATCATCAAGATCTTTGGTATCATAATGCAGATACAGATGCTGATAACCGTTGTTGACTATAGGTTGTAATTCTACCCAGACAGGTTCTTCATGAAAGCGCTGATAAGTTTCCTTATCTTCTCTTAACAGTTTAATCGCCAGTGCTTTAAGACTGATTTTGCACTGGATTTTTTTCTCTTCTAAAAAAGAAACAATATGACAAATTTCTTGTTCATAGACTTCACTAAATTGCAGATGGAAACGATTTTCCCTGAGATTATAAGTTTTAATAAGAGCCTGAATTAATTCATCAATACCTGTTTTTTCTATCGCAGAGGTTTTGACACAGGGAACACCGAGAATCTTTCCTAATTGATGCTCATCAATATTAACGCCTTCTTTGACTGCTTCATCAGTCATATTGAGCGCAACGACTAATTTCTTATTCAGAGCAAGTAACTCTGTCGTCAGATAGAGATTACGTTCAATATTGGTTGAATCAACAACATTAAGAATGAGGTCATAGTCATTATCATCCAGATAATGCTTAGTGATACGTTCTTCAATCGTATAATCAGTTAATGAATAAGAGCCAGGTAAATCCGTGATTTCAAAATCATAGCCCTCACGACTAAATCGAACCACTTCTTTTTTAACGGTCACGCCGCTAAAGTTGCCTACTCTTAAACGGGCATTACCCACTGAGTTAATCAGCGCACTTTTACCCACATTAGGTTGACCAACCAATGCAACTTTAATAGTCGCCATTAAGCTATCTCAACTTTTTCTGCTTCAGAGGCCCTTATGGCAATACGCGTTTTATTAATACGTATTTCCATTGTTTTTTTTGCTAGTGAGTATTCTTCAGTATAGACATTCGCGCCCTTAACCAGACCAAATGAACTAAAACGATTTTTTAGCTCCTTACTGGCATTAATAGCCGTAACCGTGGCTGATTGTCCCTTTTTTAAATTATCAAGTGTCATAAAAACCCTAAAGAAATAAATGTATTTACAAAGTATAAATGATATTCATTATCATTTAAAGTTTTATTAGAAGAATTTAATATCATTATAAGATTTAGTCATTAAAATCCATCTCATTGACTGGTGAACAACGTCCATTTTATTTCTCCTGGGGAAAATAAGGGCCTTGGAAACTTTATTATTTCCAAGGCCCTAAATACTATTTTCAGTTTCAATTCATCCGGGAGCGATATACTGCAGAAAAATATGAATAGGATCATTTATGAAAAATTTATTAACTCTGTCCAAACTGCTGCTGATATTAACCATGACCACTTTTAGTTTAACGCTCTATGCTGACGGCGATGAAGAAGGAATATTTAAACGTTGGATTGAGAGTAAAAACGCTGGTGTCTCTGCTGTAAAATTTCGACAATACAATGACTTATGCGGTAGCTGCCACTTTTCTTACCAGCCTGGACTGCTCCCTGCACTCTCATGGGAAAGCATTATGAATCAGTTAGATAATCACTTCGGTCAGGCTGTCACAATGACAAATGTGGAAACCAGAACAATGAGGCGTTATTTATTAGATAACTCTGCGGGGCATGTTAATGATGATATTTCGCATAAAATCCTGCAATCATTAAAATACAATCCCATTCCTGTGCGGATCACAAAAACACCTTATTTTATGTATAAACATGATGCCCTTAATAACAAAGAGAACTCTACCACGGCAAACACTCAAACTATTGGGCAATGTGATAATTGTCATCAAGATGCCAACCAGGGAAACTATAACAAACATAAAATACAGTTGCCAAAGCAAAGTCAATGGCACTCATATCCCGCTGAACTAAAGATGTAATATATGCCTTTCTCCTGACTTTGCAATAATCAGGACAGATTCAAATGTGAAAAACAAAAAGACCAATTTATGCTCCATAAATTGGTCTTTTTGGGTGTATCTACTGCGCTTTAAGAGCAATAAAAAAAATTCATTTACCTGCTTTAATAATATCAACTAACTGCTTCCACTGAGCATCTGTTAAGACTCCCATCATATAGTCACGACAAGTGGTTTTACCAGCAATGATTTTGCTACGAGCAGCCATTAATTTCTGAGTCATTGCACTGATCTCAACATGGGATGTACCATCCATTGAGGCTGCTTTTATCTGTGCTTCACCGTCAATGACACTCTGGACCATCGCTGCCATTTTTTTGCCATTTTTTTTCTTCCAGGTCATTACTTTCATTTTTTGATCATCATTTAAGCCTAATTTATCTTCATTGGCTTTAATAATGGACATATAATTAGGTACTGGATTGGCATGTGCCATATCGCGCATAAACTGCATTTGATCAGCGTACAACATTGTTGAACTAAAAATAAGGCTTAAAAATAAGGCTATAATTGTTTTTTTCATAAAATAATCCTTTTGCTGTTTATCCAGCTTTATTGAAATTAATTGCTTAGATTCTCCCCCTAACCCCACAATAGCTATTGGCCAAAATAAGATCATAGCGATATTGTAGCTAATTCAGCTCATAATAATATTGTTATACATCAAGAAATTGATCAATTAAATGGATAAGGGCTCTGATAAATATGACAGGTCATTAAATTTGACCTGATAGTCAGGGGATGACTATCAGGTTAGCAACAAGCTCTTATTTTTGCTCCTGAGCTTGTGTCTGCTTAGATTCCTGGGTTTGCTCTTGTTCTTGCTTTTGTTCTTTGTCTTTATCTTGCTCATTGGTTTGTTCAGTATTTGAACCACCACATACGCCACAACAACTCATATTTGACTCCTGCTTAATTGTATATTCATATAAAGGCATATAATAACATAGTGTTGGGTTCAAGTATTTGATTTAGGTTAAGCTCAGAAAAGAATTTAAAAATTGTTACTCGTAAGATATTATAATAATTAGGAATTTAGTCTAAACTTTGAGTAGGTGTTTTCTCTTATTTTTATCTATAGAGCTAATTCGATGCTGACTTTAAAAAAACAATTACAACAAATTGATAATAAAAGTTATAAAGCCTATAAAAATATCGAAGGTATTTATCAATTTGAGCATTTTTCACTGAGCATTGATCATGTTCAGGGTGATCCCTTTGCCATCCCCTCACGTATTAATGTCAGAGTGCCCATGTCAAAGGCTGGTTTTCCTGTACAAACCTGGACAGGCTGCGATAACACATCTATCCGACGTATTGCCCTTGAAGATTATCTTGGACGTATGGTAAAAAAAAATATTAAAAAAATCATCAAGGGGAAACGCGGCAGTGGTTGCAGCGGCCTGATTGATATTGAAATCAATGGGCAAAAAAGCTTATTACGCAATTGTGTATTAGTCACAAAGAATTATATTGAAGCACGTCTGGTTATGGGATTGCCTGCTGATAATCGACATGTCGCTGCTTTAGAAGCACAGCAGATGTTATTTGAAGAACTACCCGCCATTATCGAGCAAGCACTCTATTATGAGCACTTATCTTCTACTGAACTCATGGAATATGTCAATAGCGCTGAAGATCAAGAGGTATTAAGGAATACGCTGAAAGACAATAATCTGGTTGCATTTATTGCCAATGGTTCTCTACTACCAAGAAAAAGCGGCATTAGCGATAAGCTCATGGCAGGTACCATTATTGCCTTCCAGTCTCCCCCATCACTTGAAATTGAAATCACTTTACCCAATGCCGGTAAAATTCAGGGTATGGGAATTCCCCAGGGTGTAACACTTATTGTTGGCGGGGGATTTCATGGCAAATCCACCCTGCTGCATGCTCTGGAACAGGGTCCCTATAATCATATCCCCGGCGATGGACGGGAAAAAGTGGTGAGTATTGCCAATGCTGTTAAAATTCGTTCTGAAGATGGTCGTGCTATAGCAAAAGTAAATATCAGCCCTTTCATTGACCGTTTACCATTCGCCCGGGATACACACCAATTCAGCACTGAAAATGCCAGCGGCAGCACCTCTCAGGCGGCAAATATCATTGAAGCATTTGAATGTGGTACTGAGCTGTTACTTATTGATGAAGACACTTCGGCCACTAATTTTATGATCCGTGATGAACGTATGCAGTCTCTGGTGGTACAGGATAAAGAACCCATTACACCACTGCTTTATCGCATCAGAGAATTATACGAACAGCATGGTGTATCTTCGATTATCGTTATGGGCGGCTCAGGTGATTATTTTGATATTGCCGATACTGTTATTATGATGGATGAATACCTCGCCAAAGATGTCACTGAACAGGCCAGGGCTCTGGCACATGATAAACAACATGTATTGCCTGACAAACTGGACACATTGCCAAAATTCCAGCGCAGCAGCACACGCCAACCGGGCCCGGATACCTTGAATGCATCACGAAATCAATTTACAGTAAAAATTGATGTCAGGGAAACATCAACGATCCTTTATGGAAAGTATCGAATTGATTTAGCACAGGTTGAACAATTAATCGATATTGGCCAGACACGTTCTATTGGTTTAATGATTCAGTATTATGCCTGTCAGTATGCTCATACTCCTGACAATTTAATTACTAATCTTAACAGACTGCTTCAACAGGCTAATGAAGAGGGTCTGGATATTTTTAGCCCCTATAAAGTCGGCAATCTTGCCATGCCGCGTTTATATGAATTAGCCGCTGCCATTAATCGTATTCGTTGTGATGACTGGTTATGAATTTGCTTAATAATAAACAAGGTGGACATGATTTTGAAAAATTCAACAATAGATGACCTTCTTGAACGTCTCAAGTTATTGGAGGCTGAATTAGAAACTGAGATTGACCGTTTACTGAATGAAAAGCGAGAATTATTTCGTTATACCTTAAAAAAGGGCAAGGTTCAGTTTGAATATGGAATAAAGGTATTACAAAAACATCAGCGTACTGGCTTATGGCATTATATCTTTGCGGCACATCTGGGACACTTATTAATAGCCCCTATTATCTATAGCGTTATTTTTCCTATTAGTCTGTTAGATTTCATGGCTACTTTTTATCAACATATTTGTTTTCGAGTTTATGGCATTCCATTAGTCATACGCAGCAAATACATTATTATTGATCGACAGCATCTGGCTTACTTAAATATTATTGAAAAACTTAATTGTGTTTATTGTGGTTATTGTAATGGTGTCATTGAATATGCGCGGGAAATTGCTGCCAGAACAGAACAATACTGGTGTCCGATAAAACATGCTCAACGTTCACCCGAACCTCATAAACGAATAAATAATTTTATAGATTATGGCGATGTTGATGCCTTTAAAAAGCATTTTAAAAACATTCGCAAAGAGATCAGCTCAAGCAAATGATTTTAAAAACACAGGCTGGCGTTTAGCGCCCCAGTGTCCGGGTTTATTCTCAAACACACCGGCACATTTAGAACCACATTGATCACAACAACCCTTGTCATCCAGATGCCATTGTGAAAGCTCATACCAGTCACGGCCAATCAAAAGTTGCCCGCAATGATGACAATAGGTACTTTCGCCACCTTTATCATGAACATTTCCGGTATAGGCATAATGCACACCATTGTCCAATGCAATTTGACGCGCACGGGTCAGTGTTGATGCAGGGGTCGGTGGCACATCCATCATTTTCCAACTTGGATGAAATGCAGTAAAGTGCATCGGTACATCAGGTCCCAGATTAGCAACCACCCAGTTTGTCATCTTATTGATTTCATCATCAGAATCATTCTTGCCCGGAATCAGTAAAGTGGTGGTTTCCACCCAGACATTGGTTTTATGTTTGAGATAGAGCAAGGTATCAAGCACTGTCTGCAAATGTCCGCCAGTCAAACTACGGTAGAAATCTTCAGTAAACGCTTTTAAATCAACATTAGCTGCATCCATATAGCTGAAAAACTCTTTAGCTGGCTCCTGATTGATATAACCTGCTGTAACCGCAACAGATTTAATATCATATTCTCGACAGGCTTTGGCAATATCAATGGCATATTCCATAAATATCACCGGATCATTGTAAGTATAGGCAACACTTTTACAGCCCAGCTCAGAAGCAACCCGGGCTATTTTTTCAGGCGATGCCTGATCAGCTAAAATATCAACTTCACGAGATTTACTCATATCCCAGTTTTGACAAAATTTACAGGTCAGATTGCATCCTGCCGTACCAAATGACAATATAGGTGTGCCTGGCAGGAAATGGTTTAATGGTTTCTTTTCAATAGGATCAATACAAAAACCGCTGGAACGGCCATAACTTGTTAAGACAATTTGCTCATTATGATTAGCGCGTATAAAACACAAACCCTGCTTGCCTTCTTTTAAGCGACAAAAGTGAGGGCAAAGATCACATTGCACCCTACCGTCATCCAGCTTATGCCAGTATTTTGTGGGAAAGTAATCAGTATTATTTTTCAGCAAATCAATCATACGTCACCTTAAATTCTCTTTGATAATTTTAGTTCGAAAGTTAAGTGGCTTAAGCTTCTTTATTTAGGATAAAATTAATTTAATGTGATAACGCAATCTTTTCTATAACCGATTGTGTGACTGATTCTTCAAATACGATACCCAATGAACAATAATCAATACTTAACGGGTTACACCAGGCAATTTTAGCATTGGCATTATACGGTTTTTTTAATAAAGGAAAACTAATATGCAAATGAGTGCCCCGATCAATACAGCCTAGCGCATCAAAACAAAGCCCACCCTGACCTGCATCTTTTAAGAAGTATTGATGCTTGCCAATCATACCTTCAATACCAAGAGTAAAGGGTATATCTGTAGAATAACGAGTATATCTACGCGCTTTCATTTCAGTTCCTCCTCATTTATGCAAGCGGGAGAGACACTCCCTCCCTTTACTATAAATATAGTTCAATTGGCAGTATTTTCAAGTGATGTGACACGTCACACTTGACTTTTTAAGAAGAGATTTTAATGAAAAGTTGGGCCAATATAATCACTATGGCCTAGTTGTTTAACCTTAATAATTATCTGGAACAAAATTAAAATCATAGTCGATAGACGTATAATCTTGTTTTTTATTTTTTTTAACTTTTGGTTTTTTAAAGGGTATCTCTTTATAAGGGATCTGGCTCAATAAATGTGAAATACAATTGAGTCGAGCACGTTTTTTATTATTTGAATCTACAACAAACCAGGGAGCATGCCTGGTATCTGTGGCTAAAAACATATTGTCTTTTGCTTCAGTATATTCATCCCATAATTCCTGGGCCTTCATATCCATAGGACTTAGTTTCCAATGTTTTCGGGGATCAGTAATTCGTTTTTGAAAGCGTTCTGCCTGAATTTCTTCACTGACTTCAAACCAGTATTTGAGCAAAATAATGTCATTATCGACAATCGCCTGCTCCATCTCGGGTGTACGCTTCAAAAAGGCATGGTATTGTTTATCAGTACAAAAGTTCATAACCCGTTCAACACCGGCACGATTGTACCAGCTGCGATCAAACATAATAATTTCACCTGCCGCAGGAAATCGTTGAATATAGCGCTGCATATACATTTGCGTTTTTTCACGCTCTGT
>WTAX01000359.1 GCA_013139395.1 Gammaproteobacteria bacterium
GTAGAAATTTTATTCAGATTCAAGGCGTGATAAAGGGCGCATAGTCAATCTACGCAACCTTTATCACAACACAGAAGCTGGATAAAAGAGCAAGTAAGACTGGAAATTTTATTGTTTCCAAGGCCCTTAATGCACAGTCTCTCAATATTAGCCTTATATAAGTTGCTATAACTATTAAAGCAATCTATTATATAGCAATCACTCACAGATGAATTTATATGTTTATTACAGGACTTATCACAGGTATTCTCTATCTGGTTTCTACTTTTTTGCTTATTTATAATTTATTAAATGCCAAAATTGTTCAGGACGAACCCGATAAAACCATCCTCTCAATTGGTTTTTTGGCTATGTCTCTGCATGCCATTATTCTATTTTCAGATACCATTACTACTAACGGTTTAAATCCCTCTTTTGTCAATAGCTTTTCATTAGTTGCATGGCTGGTAGTATTACTCTATTTGATTGCTCAATTACGTAAGCCTGTTGAAACCTTAGGTATTTTTATTTTTCCCACTGCCAGTATTGCCGTATTTTCACAATTATTCTGGCCTAGTGACATTGCTCTTAGTAATCAGAGCTTTGAACTTCAAGTGCATATTCTTTTATCACTACTGGCTTACGGCTTGCTGGCCATTGCTGCGGGTCAGGCTATTTTATTGTTGGTTCAAACCCACTATCTTAAAAGTAAAAAACCTGGTGGTTTTATACGTTCTCTACCTGCATTACAAAGTATGGAGAGGCTGCTTTTTCAGATGATAAAAGTCGGTTTTATTTTACTCACACTAGCACTTCTGAGTGGTTTTATCTTTCTGGATAATATCTTTGCTCAACATTTGGTACATAAAACAGTACTCTCAATGGTTGCCTGGTTATTATTTGCTATTCTTTTATGGGGACGCTGGCATTTTGGCTGGCGTGGTAAAAAAGCCATTCACTTTACTTTCAGTGGATTTGTTTTTCTCATGCTGTCTTATTTTGGTAGTAAAATAGTATTGGAAATTATTCTGCAAAAAGTCTAAATTCAGACTCTTATTGGTCACTAAGCTTTGAACGATATCTCAGTTGGTATTCTTTTTTTTATATTAGGCATATTGATACTCTTATCCGGTTTTTTCTCCGGCTCTGAAACGGCATTAGTCAGTCTTAATCGTTATCGTCTCAAACATTTAGTCAACTCCGGGCATAAGGGTGCTAAAATGGCCAGTTCTTTGCTGGAACGCCCTGACCGATTGTTTGGCCTGATCCTTATCTTTAATAATTTTGTTAATATTCTGGCATCTGCTATTGCCACAGTAATCGGCCTTAAATTTTTTGGTGAAGCAGGTATTGCCATTGCCACCGGTCTTTTAACCTTTGTTATTTTAATTTTTTCTGAAGTGACTCCCAAAACATATGCCGCTCAATATCCTGAGCGACTGGCTTTTCCCGCTTCTTATGCACTTAAAATTCTTATGTGGCTGTTCTATCCTCTGGTTTATTTTATTAATACCATCACCAATGGTTTACTTAAATTATTTGGTGTTCATAAAACGAATAATAATGATGCCTTAAGTCCAGAAGAATTACGCACCATAGTCAATGAAACGGGCTCTATGATCCCGGCCAAACACCAAAAAATGCTGCTTAATATTTTAGATCTGGAAGCCGTTAAGGTGGAAGATATTATGGTTGCCCGCAGTGAGATTGTCGGCCTGGATATGAGTGAGGACTGGGATGATATACTGGAACAATTAACTCACAGCTTACACACCCGGCTGCCCGTTTTTGAACATAATATCGACCATATAGTTGGCTTCATACATTTAAGAAAAGCGCTTACTATTGTGTCAACTCCGGGTTCAGGTAAAGAGGAGTTAAAAAAAATTATTGCCCCATGCTACTTTATTCCAGAAGCCACACCACTGAATAAGCAGCTGCTTAATTTTCAAAAAAATAAACGCCGCACAGCCCTTGTTGTTGATGAATACGGTGATATTCAGGGGATTGTGACTCTGGAAGATATTCTGGAAGAAATTGTCGGTGAATTTACCACGGATCCAGCCGATACTCTGATGAAAGAGGTACTTCACCAGGAAGATGGTACAATTTTAGTCGATGGCAGCGCTAATATCCGTGAACTGAACCGTATGATGAGCTGGCATTTACCCACTGATAGTGCGAAAACCATTAATGGTCTTATATTGGAGTTTCTGCAGTCCATTCCTGAACCTGGTACCAGTGTTCTAATTGATAACTACCCTATTGAAATAAAACAAGTGACAGAAAACACCGTTAAAACAGTTAAAATTGAACCTCAAATTAATCAGGGAATCGAAAGTTAAAGCAAGTGATATTGTCCATACATCTTCATGATTTTCAAAACATTAATTAAATACCGTTTATCGGTTATTCACTAATGCCTATCTATTTAATGCCATTAACCAATAAAGACTGTGAACTATAGCGTGAAAAATCCCTTACTTTTTACTATAGTTAGCTTATTGATCCTAAATTATGGGATACTAATCGACTCAATATACAACAAGGATCTATGACTGTGTCACAGGTGAGCCTTTTATTTAAAGACCGAATTTTAAGCATCCATCCTCTGGATCAACATACTAGTTTTGTGATTGGTAATAGCCCCGATTGTCAAATACATATTGATAGCCTGGCTATTAGTCCCAGGCATGCCAAAATTACTTTCACGGATCAGACTTACTTCATTGAAGAATTGGAGAATGAATCAGGTATTCTCATCAATAATAAAAAAATAGATTCCAGCGAGCATTTGTCTGATGGTGATCGCATTACTTTAGGCAAACATACTCTGGTTTTTTCTTTTGATGAACGTAATGAGAGGCATGAACACAGGGAACCGGACTTTGTTCCGATTACCAATAATGGTATTGGCTGGATACAATATCTAAATGGTCGCGATATGGGTAAAACCACCCAAATCAAAAAAAACATGAGCAATATTAGTGATGATAAAGAAAATAATATCGCCATGATATCCAATCGTTCCGATGGTTTTTATATTTCTTACCTTAAAGGCAAGAAGCCTCCAATGGTTAATAATGTAAGTATCGGTGAAAAAAGTACACGACTGGCAAATAATAGCAGAATTTCATTAGGCTCTCAGGAGATTCTATTTTATATTAATTAGGTAGAGTTGTTCTTTCTTACTCTACCTTATCCTGTGTTAGGTAGAGTTGTTCTTTCTTACTCAACCTTATCCTGCATTAACTTCGTTCTTTTGTCTAATCATCAGACAAAATGTACAGCCATTCTTTTCATTAGAGGTTTTAGTTGAGTTTTCAGTTGATTTAAGAGAGATTGTCCAGCCATAAATGTCACACAGCTGACTAACAATTGCCAAACCAAGGCCGCTGCCGCCAGTATTAATATTTCGAGACTCTTCAAGACGAAAAAACGGCTGAAACACCTGGCTTTGATATTGTGCTGGAATACCCGGGCCTTGATCAATAACACAAATTTTAATGATCTCCTGCTCCATACTCAGGCTAATTCTGACGGGTGAATCTTCTCCATAACGAATGGCATTTTCAAGCAAATTCTGAAATATTCGCTGCACAGCAGTGCGCGATATCATCGCCTCACAGGCTGGTGACGAATCCCATTCAATAAATTCAAACTCATGTTGATACTTTTTCGTCTCTGATATAATCAACTCTTTTAAATCAACTCTTTCAAGCTTATCAAAGGCTTGTTCATTACTGGTAGCAAGTTCCAATGTCTGACTGATTAATTGATTAATTTCATCTAAATCATTACGAATACCATCAATTAATTCATCCTCGCTATTAGCCTCTATTAATTCAAGCGCTAAATGTACTCTTGAAATAGGAGTACGTAAATCATGGGATATCCCTGCCAAAAGAGTATTACGATTGTCCAATAATTGCTGAACTCTTTGGTTCATCTGATTAAAACTTCGGGTCAGTACAACCAGCTCTTGAGCGCCTGTTTCCTGTAAAGGAGCAACTTGCGTGCCCCGTCCCATTTGTACTGCTGCCTGAGAGAGTTTTTCCAGTGGTTGTGTCAATCTGCGCACCAGAAAACTACTGGTTAAAAAAATTAATACTGCGGCACCAAGCAATAAAAGAAAAATAACCTTAGGAGGATCAGCGCCAATATGGTTATAAGGAAAACCAATATGTATTAAATGGCTTGATATTGGAATTTCTACCCACACCAGATGTTCTGATGTTATATCCTGATAAAGTTTAATCGACTGCTCCAGACGTTCTTCAAGAGCCTGTTGCAAAAAATGGGCGAAAAGATGATTTTGCTCAAATGCTATAAGGCCTTTAGGCTCTGAGGTAATAAGCATATCATGATAGATTGTTAATTCATCTTCAAATCTTGGCCGTGCATCAGAAGATAATTCAACCCAGGTTTGAGAAGACAAAACCATTAAAGCAGCCAGATCACCCGCTGCCTGTTTGGCAATGGGCTGCATGATATATTGGAAAACAACAAGCGATGCAAATACCATAAAAATAAATAAAGCGACAAATATTGTCCGACTGGTGCGAACGTATAA
>WTAX01000411.1 GCA_013139395.1 Gammaproteobacteria bacterium
CCAAAACTTCTGCTTTAGCAAAGGCTCAGCTTAGGCGAGAGGGAGTTAATGTACTTAAGATAAAGCCCAAGCCAAAACCATTATTTGGTCTTGGCGGTCCCAGGAGAAAAGCCATTACCCCGATGGATATTGCCATTTTTTCTCGACAACTTGCCACTATGATGAAGGCAGGCGTGCCATTAGTTCAGTCATTTGAGATTGTTGGTAATGGTCATGAAAATGCCAATATGCAAGAGATGATTCTAGCCATTAAATCCGATATTGAAGGCGGAAATTCTTTGACTGAATCCTTAAGAAAATTTCCTTTACATTTTGATGATTTATTCTGCAACCTGGTTCAGGCCGGTGAACATGCCGGTATTTTAGACAGCATTTTAGATAAAGTCGCCACCTATAAAGAAAAAACTGAAGCACTTAAGTCAAAAATTAAGAAAGCGATGTTTTATCCCATTGCAGTTATGCTCGTTGCAGTCATTGTTGTCACTATTTTATTATTATTTGTTATCCCTGAATTTGAAGATCTGTTCTCAGGCTTTGGTGCTGAATTGCCTGCCCCCACTCAGTTTGTCGTTAATATGTCCCGGTTTTTACAAGATTGGTGGTGGGCTGTTTTTGGTTCCATTGGCCTGGCTATCTTTTTCTTTGGTTATTTCAAGAAACGTTCCAGAAAAATGCGTGAATTTCTGGATAGACTATCACTTAAAATTGCTATTATTGGCCCTATCCTGGAAAAAGCCGCAATCGCCCGTTATGCACGGACTTTACAAACCATGTTTGCAGCAGGTACACCACTAGTTGAAGCTCTGGGTTCTGTTTCCGGTGCTGTGGGTAATATTGTCTTTAGTAATGCGGTTGATCAGATTCAACAGGAAGTCTCAACCGGTACTCAATTGAATAAAGCCATGACCAATACAGGTGTATTTCCTAACATGGTTCTGCAAATGACAGCGATTGGTGAAGAATCAGGTGCTCTTGATACCATGCTAGGTAAGGTCGCTGATTTTTATGAGGCTGAGGTTGACAATCTGGTTGATGGTTTAACCAGCTTACTTGAACCCATTATTATGTCTGTTTTAGGTGTCATTATTGGTGGTATCGTTGTGGCTATGTATCTGCCAATCTTCCAAATGGGTAATGTTATCTAATCATTTATGAGTATTTTTTATTATTTAAATACGAACCCTTATTTTTTTCTTTTATGTGTTTTTTTGCTGGGACTATTGGTTGGCAGTTTTCTCAATGTGGTGATCTACCGCCTGCCAATCATGCTGAAACGAGAATGGAAAACAGATTGTGTTGGCTTTTTATCTGATGAATTTAAGTCTGAAAAAATTGCTTATAGCTTTCCTGAAACGCTAAGCAATGAAACTGAGACATTCAATTTATCGATTCCCCGTTCCCGTTGTCCTGCTTGCGATCATAAAATTACGGCCTTAGAAAATATACCGGTTATTTCCTGGTTATTTCTTAAGGCTAAGTGCTCTGAATGTGGTTCTGGTATTTCCATTCGCTACCCCATTATTGAACTCACAAGCGCCTTACTTTCAGTCCTGGTCGCTTATTATTTTGGGGTTCAATGGTTTACCTTAGCCGCCCTATTTTTAACCTGGGCGCTAATAGCCTTGACGATGATTGATTTTGATACACAATTATTGCCTGATAATATAACCCTGCCCTTGCTATGGCTGGGCCTTTTGATCAGCTTATTACAGATATCCAATATTTCCTTAGAGAATAGCGTCATTGGTGCAATAGCCGGTTATATGGTCCTATGGATGGTCTATCAGCTTTTTAAGTTAATTACTGGCAAAGAAGGCATGGGCTATGGTGATTTTAAATTATTGGCTGTTTTAGGTGCCTGGTTAGGCTGGCAGGCTTTGCCATTGATTCTATTACTTTCTGCATTGGTAGGTGCAATAGTTGGTATTTCTCTTATTCTTTTTCTTGGCCGTGATAAAAACATTCCTATTCCCTTTGGGCCTTACCTTGCTGCAGCAGGTTTTATCAGTCTGCTTTGGGGTGAACCCATCAAACAATTTTATTTTAATATTGCGGGGCTTTGATGCTGACAATTGCCCTGACCGGGGGAATTGGCAGTGGTAAAACAGCCGTCACCGATCTTTTTCAAAAAATTGCATCTCAATCTGAAGAACCTGAATGCCTGAAAATTATCGATGCCGATACGATCGCACGTGAACTATTATCCGGCTCATTAAACGATTCACCATCTGATGCATTAGAGGCTGTATATGCATTATTCGGGGCTGAGCTTTTTAATTCTGATGGCCAATTAGAGCGTGCTCAGTTACGTTCACTCATATTCTCATCAAAATCTAAGAAGCATCAACTTGAAGCTCTGTTACATCCTCTGGTTTATAAAGAAATTGATTCAAAAATCAAAGTATTAGCCCAGCAAGCAACAAATACTATTGTCATTATTGCCATCCCTTTGCTATTTGAAACCAAAACTGAGTATAAG
Organism: Gammaproteobacteria bacterium; assembly: GCA_013139395.1. Classification (GTDB taxonomy): domain Bacteria; phylum Pseudomonadota; class Gammaproteobacteria; order GRL18; family GRL18; genus GRL18. The sequence goes on from WTAX01000411.1 coordinate 2,480, forward strand.
TTTGATCGAATTCTGGTGGTTGACCTACCTGTTGAACTTCAAATAGCACGCAGCACCCAAAGAGATAATTGTTCTTCAAGCTTGATTAAGCAAATCATTAATTCTCAGGTCGATCGGCAAATACGTCTAAATCACGCAGATGATATTATTGATAACTCCGGTACTTTGAGAGAACTCCAGTCAAAAGTTGCAGCTCTTTTTCAACATTACTGCTCTCTAGTGCACAAAATTTAATTTATGTCCTGTCATTTGCATCCATTTGATAAATGTTTGTTGCAACCTCAAGCAAGATGTCGGACAATATTGAATCAGGATTTCTATTGCTGCGCAAACACTAACATGAAGCATTTATTGACGTGACAAACTCCACTATATACGAACTCCCCCTTAATGAACGGATACGAACCCTACTGCGTCTTGAATTTTTATTTCAGCAGGCCAGGTATTCTATGCGGGGATATTCTGTCTGGGATAGCCGCAGCACCATCAGTCATATTCTTGATATATTAAATATTATGAGTCGTATTGATTTACGATCTGAATTAGTTAAGGAGTTGGAGCGTCAAACATCAGCATTACTCGCCATAAGCTCACGCCCCGGTGTTGATCCCTCTATTCTTGATGACACATTAAAAAAGCTGGAAAGCTACACACAGAATCTAAAATCAACTTCAAACCATTCATGTGATGAACTGCGCAATAATGGGCTGCTGAAACTCATACGTCAACGTGATTCAATCCCGGGCGGAAGCTGTGATTTTGATATTCCGGTCTATCATTTTTGGCTTAAACAACAGCCGGAACAACGAATTGAGATTT
>WTAX01000101.1 GCA_013139395.1 Gammaproteobacteria bacterium
AAGTTATGCTGACCTTTATGAGCCGGTTCCTCAATGCTATCAACCCTCTCAGCCATTATGGTTTGCGACATCTTATTATAAGGAACGCTATGACCATGATGTTGATGAATATCAGGCCTGCATGAAAAAATTTATTCAAAAACAGGAAATAGCTGCCAAAAAGCATACTCAGGCAGCACAGGATGCTATAAAAAGCTGGAATGAATTTGTTAAAGAAAAGTAGACTAAGAAAAATTAAACTGCTTTATTAAAACCCTTAATGCGCACTATCATCTAAGATGAACAACTCACACTGATGGTATCTGCCCAAGCGGGTGGTAAACCGGCATAATGTTCCATATCCGGATGCTCATCGTAAGGAGCATGCATTAGAGTCAGCAATTTATCAATCTCAGAATAATCTTTTTGTTCAGTCGCCTTTTTAATGGCAATCTGGGCCATATAGTTACGTAGAATATACTTTGGGTTAATGCACTGCATTTTTTGTTTACGCTGCATTTCGTTGATTGCCGGGTTTATCAGAGATTCTTTCTGCAAAGCCTGCTTATAATGAATCTCCCATAGATCAAAGGCTTCTCTATCTAAAAATAGATCACGTACAGAATTTGTCTTGTTAGAAAGCTGCCTGAAAAACAAGGTGTAGTCTACCTTGTTTTTTTCCATGATAGTTAATAGTGATAAAATTAATGTTTCATGTTCTTTGAGCATTGTTTTATCAGAGTGAGGATAAAAGAAGCCTAATTTTGAGCGCATTAATGCCATATAATGTTGACTATAAATAACTTCATAATCGGATAATGCTTCGTTAGCCTCATCAATCGTCATTAATGATAAAAGCGTCTCTGCCAAACGTGCTAAATTCCAATAGGCGATGCCGGGTTGATTTTGAAAGCTGTAGCGCCCCTGATGATCTGAATGGTTACAAATATAATTGCGCTCATAGGTGTCCAGAAAGCCAAAGGGTCCATAATCAATGGTTAAGCCCAGAATAGACATATTATCGGTATTCATTACCCCATGAGAAAAACCCACTGATTGCCAATGGGCGATCATTTCGGCTGTTTTTTTAACCACTTCAGATAAAAAGAGTGTATAGGGATTGGCATCTGATTGAGTTAAAATCTCAGGATAATAATGACTGATCACAAAATCAGCTAATTGTTTGACTTGATCGGGCTGGCCACGCGAGGCAAACAACTCAAAACTACCAAAACGAATAAATGAGGGGGCTAATCGGACTAATACAGCACCACTTTCCAGTTGTTCCCTATAGACCTCTTCTTTACTATCAACCATTGCCAATGCCCGAGTGGTAGGAATTCCAAGCCCATGCATGGCTTCACTGCAGAGGTATTCACGTATGGTTGAACGCAATACTGCTCTGCCATCGCCCTGACGAGAGTAGGGGGTTATTCCAGCACCTTTTAACTGGATCTCCCAGTGCTCATCACAGGAATTTTTGATTTCACCCAGCAGCAGAGCACGACCATCGCCTAATTGAGGTACAAAATGACCGAATTGATGTCCGGCATAAATAGCCGCAACAGGTCGGCTCTGCTGGAGTATGTAATTACCGCAGGCAAAATCTCTAAACGTGTCATTGCTCAGAGCAGGGACGCTATGATCTAATAAATGGGCTGCAGATGGATTAATATGGACTAACTTTGGTTTATATAATGATGACGGCATTTGATGGCTATAAAACTCATCTCCCAGAGAATGAAAACGGTTAGTAAATTGCTGCCCCTGAAAAAGACTATTCTGGCTATTATCAGGCCTGTTTTTTGTTATCTCTGAACTATTCATACCAATACCGTAGTAATTTGCTTGGTTATTAGTATAATATACTCTACCTGTTGCCGCAAACAGGCTGGCTCTTAAATAAAAGTGTTCACTGGATTGTCTTTTTCAAAAAATGGTGTATCTTTATTTCAGGGTGTGGGGGAAATTATAAAAAATAGGTAAAAGAATGTTAAAACACTATGGTTTAAAAGATGGTTTAAAAAATGGTTTCAAAAACAATTTCAAAATAAGTCTGCTAATAAGCCTTTGCTTTATGGTATCGGCACCGATTTATGCCTGGGACCTGGGGGAAGAGGGTACTTTTCAATTTGAAAAGGTGAATGATAACGTTTACGTGATGCATGGACCATTATCAGAGCCAAGTGCAGCTAACCAGGGGTTTATGAATAATCCGGGTATTATTGTTTCAGATAACGGCCTTATTGTTATCGATCCCGGCTCCGCTTACCAGGTGGGTCAACAGGTTCTTAATGAAATAAAAAAGATTTCAGATAAACCTGTTTTAGCCGTGTTCAATACTCATATACATGGTGATCACTGGTTAGCTAATCAGGCGATTAAAGAAAAATATCCAGAAGCTAAAATTTACGGTCATCCTGATATGATCAAACAGGCTACTGGTGAACAAGGTGTTATCTGGGTTGATATGATGATGCGTCTGACCGAAGGCAAGACCAAAGGGACTAAAGTTGTTGCCCCGGAATTTTCAGTGAATCAGGGTGAAGTCATCGAAGTGGATGGACAGCAGTTTCGAGTGCATTCCATGGTGCCTGCACATACCAACACTGATATTATGATTGAACATGTGCAAAGTAAAACGCTCTTTTTAGGTGATAATAGTTTTTATCAGCGCATGGGGCGCTTCGACGGCAGTGCCAGTATGATGGGCAATATTAAAGCACTTGAATATGCCACTGAGTTGCAGATGAATACTTATATACCGGGTCATGGTCGTACCGGGAAAAGTAATACAGCCATTAAACCCTTTCTGGATTATTTGATAAAAGTGCAGCAAGTTGTTCAGGTTGGTTTTGATGATGAGTTGCAGGATTTTGAAATTAAAGAAAAAGTGATTGCTCAGTTTGCTGATTATCAGTCATGGCATGGTTTTGATACTAATTTTGGTAAACATATTAATAGTATGTATCTGGAAATTGAAAAAACAGCCTGGTAAAAACGGGTCATTAGAATGAGTACTAAAGGTGGGCCTGTCGGGC
>WTAX01000083.1 GCA_013139395.1 Gammaproteobacteria bacterium
GCTGACATAATTCTGCGGCAATGACGTGTACCTCTTCGTGTAATTTCTCTATAGCCTGGAAGGCTGATTGTTTAGCATATCTTGCTTGTCCTTCGTTATGCAGCCATTGTCCAAAACGACATTGATAATGATTCATTGTTGGCGGAATTGCACGTTCACCATTGAACCATTCCTCAATAGTTCGAATCCAGGCACGATGCTCAGTACTGGCGAAAAGTAATGGTATATCGCCACGACTAATGGTTCGGCTGGTAGACCACAGTGGATCTGGCTGCCAGACTTGTATCCAGTGTGGTAAATCAGCTGCTGGTAATGGATGTGCAATGGCATAACCTTGAGCCAACTCATTACCCAGGTGAAGCAGCATCTCACCATGCTCAATCGTCTCTACACCCTCAGCAATGATCTGATGATGAAATGCTTTGCCCAGGCCCAGAATGCCTTCCAGAATGGCCAGATTTTCTGGATCATCAAGCATATCAAGAACAAAAGTCTGATCAATTTTCAGCTGGGCAACAGGCAGGCGTTTCAAGTAGGTTAGTGAAGAATACCCCGTACCAAAATCATCCAGGGCAAATTTTATTCCTTTCTCACTACAGGACTGAATCACCTGAGATACGTGTAGGATATCCTCCAGAGCACTGGTTTCAAGCACTTCCAGTACTAGATTACCCGGTTTGATGTCTGGACTGTCTGCCAATCTATCGAATAAACGTGTGGTGAAATTCGACTGCTGCAATTGCAGGGCAGATATATTGATACTCACCTCTAGATCCAGTCCGACACTATGCCATTCTTCCATCTGGCACAGTGCTCTGTCTATAACCCATTCACCCAGTTCAATAGAGAGAGGATGATTTTCTATAAGTGGTAGAAAGTGGTAAGGAGACAATAGCCCTCGTTGCGGATGCTGCCAGCGGATCAGGGCTTCTACACCAATGATCTCGCCACTACGCATATTAACCTTTGGCTGGTAATAAAGCACAAATTCATTATTTTCCAAAGCATGGCGAATATGTTTAATATCTTCATGACGTCCACGAACATTACGGTCTTCATCGGCATCGAAGATGTGATAGCGCTTTTTCCCCTCAAGCTTGGCTTGATACATGGCCTGGTCTGCCTGACGTAGGAGTTGCTCAGCTTCTATCTCTCCAGCCTGTGGATAGAAAGTAACACCGATACTTGCCGAAATATGGAACGTCAGGAATTCAATATTAATTGATTTCACAGTCTCATCAAGCAGACGGGTAAGCCAGGGAATGCTGGCTTCAGCATCAATTAAATCGGTCAATACAATAACAAATTCATCACCGCCAAGCCGTGCAATGGTATCACCTTCACGTAAAGTCTTCTGCATACGACCGGCTAAAGTTGTTAACAATTGGTCGCCAACACTATGACCGTATTTATCATTAATCACTTTAAAGTCATCCAGATCGAGAAAGGCTATAGCGACTATTGAATTTCGTCGCTGGGCTTGAACCATAGCCTGATTTAAACGATCAGTGAGCAACAGACGATTAGGCAAATTAGTCAATGCATCAAAATGTATTATATTTTCAAGTTGTTGCTGGTGATCCTTTTGCTCAGTAATATCAGTGAATAGAGCAACATAATGCTGTTTTTTATCATCAACATTCAATACGCTGGTTATCGTAAGTTGTTCAGAAAAGAGTTCACCATTCTTATGCTGATTCCAAATCTCTCCTGTCCAAAAGCCTTTTTCGTTGAGTCTGCGCCACATATTTTTATAAAATTCAGGGTCCTGACGGCCTGACTTAAGAATTCGTGGATTTTCACCCCGCACTTCAGCACGAGAATAGCCGGTAATTTGAGTAAAAGCATTGTTGACCTCAAGAATTTTACCTTCGATATCAGTGATAAAGATACCTTCACGTGCATGGGTGAAGACACTGGCAGCAAGTTTCAGTCTTTCTTCATTATGCTTGCGTTTGGTTATATCACGTGCGAGCATAATAAATTGATGGGGTAAACTATCTCGATCTTTGAGACTGGTCGATAATTCGAACCATAGATTGCCTTCAAGAGTTATAAGGTTAATTACCTGACCACTTGAATGTCCTGTTTCATCTGCTTCTTGCAAGGCTGCCATCACTTGTTCTGAAGAATTGACATCCAATATTTCAGATACCGTATGCCCCAGCAATAATTCTTCGCTAGCAGCCAGCTTCTGGGGGTCATTCGCCCAGATATTTATATAGCGACCCTCTGCATCCAGTACAAACATCAAATCGGGTATGGCAGCCAGGATCGCACGCTGATCCTTTTCATTCTGACGAAGGGCTTTTTCTGCCTTTTTTTGTTGTGAATTATCAAGAATGAATCCTGCCAGTTTGATCGGCTGATTGGAATCATCTTTAACAACCGTTACGATATCCAGAACCCATATCACAGCGCCATTTTTCTTGCGCATTCTATATTCAAAATTATGATCCCTGCCCGCTATGGTTTCTATCCGGCAAAAATTAGAAGCATATTCTCTATCCTCTGGAAGCACCATAGAAACCCACGAATCCATATTAACCCAGCTTTCTATCGGATAACCCAGAATACGCTCAGCACTGGGGGAAACATAGGTAAAAGTGCCTTCCAACAAATCCAGTTCCCAACTGATGCCGTTAATATTTTCCAGCAATAACTGTAATTTTTCGTAGTGTTCTTTTTGCTTTAACTCGACCTGTACACGCTCAGTAATATCCTGATGGGTACCGCACAAACGAATTGGACTCCCTGTTTCAGCATCACGCTCAATGACTCGTCCTGAACCTTCTATCCATACCCAGGAGCCGTCATTATGTTTCATGCGAAATTTAACGCGATAAGGAATATCTTCCA
>WTAX01000034.1 GCA_013139395.1 Gammaproteobacteria bacterium
TGAACCATCGCCAAGTGGGAATGGTTGGCGTATTCTATTTCACAAAACTGATGGTGATATAGTTGCTTTGACAGATAATAGTGGTACTGAAAAACTATATCATACATTAGACCATGCCACCGATAAACTTCAATCTGTGGGTATTAAAACGATTAGAGTAGAAGAGCATTTTTAACCTGTAGCAGCTCAGACTTGATCGGACTAATTTACCAGAAAATTTGAATTAATCTCACACTTTCTATTTCTTAAATATGCTTTGAGTTGAACCTGTGTAGCAGTCGGAATCGTCCCTTACCTGCCATTCGAGCATATTTAATCAACTCTTAATTTATTGAAAAAGCAGTTATTTCAATTTGGCATAAACCTCAATCTAAAATTGCTCCATTTTGTACATTGTTGCCATTGATAATCAGGTGATTAATGTGCATTATATGAAACTGGTTTTTTATAGCTTCTATATTCGTTGATACACCATTGTCTAAGGATTGTTGTTTGGGGTTAACACAATAGCACTGATACAGTTTATCCCAAGGGTTAAGCTTAATAGGGTTATTATTGAAATATTCTTATTATTTTTATTCATGAATTTATAACCCCTTTAACATTTCTTCAACCAGTTCTTCAAGTCGTTCATGCAAGCCTGTCATCTGCTCACTGTGAAGCCCTGCTTTTTTAATAATATGTGAAATATCATTCGGTTCTATGATGACACCATCGGCTGGTTTTACAGGTATATCAGCGATTAATAAGCCTGGAGCACTATGACTATAATCATCATCAGGACAGATGACATTTATTTTTAAATTAAAAGTGCGGGATAATTCCTCAGCATATTGATTATATAATTTGCACCGTCCCCCAGGTGGGTTGTTGGCTAATACTGTTAGTGTATGATGACTCATTGTTGTCACTCCCTCTTTAATTTAAAAAGACAATTAGTTGAATAAAACACTCTTGAAAATAATATAACTGGCAACCAAAACCAGAAATCCACCGAATCCACGTTTAAGCAACTCAGCAGGTAAACGATGCCCTAACTGACTGCCTGCAACACTACCAATAACAGCAATGACAGTAAAAATACCCATCATTTGATAATCAATAGTGACTGAACTAGCATATCCGGCAAAACCAGCAAATGATTTGAGTGCAACAATGCTTAATGAAGTACCCACGGCTTTTTTCATGGAAAGACCGGATAATAAAACCAGTGCAGGTACAATTAAAAATCCACCACCCACTCCAACAATACCAGTCAGAACACCCACGGCAATGCCATGAATGGCAATATGACCATATTGCAGCTCATCAATATTTTCAGCAGTTAAATCAACCGCCATTGCACCCACTGAACGATATTGCTGAGGCTTATTCTGAACACTAGGTTTGAGCATTTTCCAGGCAGCTGCATACATCACCAGAGCAAAGACACTCAGCTGAATCACAACAGGGGTTATAACACCCACTAAGGCACCAAAATAAGTGCCTATCACACCAAACAAACCAAAAACTACAGCGATTCTAAGATCTACATTACCATGGCGCCAGTGCTGCATAGCCGTAATCGTAGCCGTGATGGCAACAATGCCCAGGCTCATGGCAATGGCTGACTTGGGCTCTACATTGAGCAAATAGAGTAATGCCGGCATCGTTATAATGGAGCCGCCACTTCCAAAGACTCCCAGTAACAGACCTGTGACCAAACCTGCAATAATTATTGAAATGGACATCAACCTCTCCTTATACTCAGCATTCAAGTCAGAAAATTAAACTTCTATAAAAACTATTCAATAGATTAATTGAATAGTAGATTACCATCAGATTATAATAAGTCAAGTTGAATTTGTATTATTTTTTCAGACAGAAATAATTGGATGAGATATAAAGGGGTTAAAATATCAAGACGATGACGTATCCGGTACTCATAATGCCCGTGATATGGGCACAGACACCTCATACAAAAACACAACATACCATCAGTTTGGCTGTATTTGATTTTTTCGACCCATAGTACAATTTATAGAGTTATAATTTAATACATCAGTTATTGTTAAATAATTTATCACTGAAAGGTGTTTTAGAAATAAAATTATTAATCAATATCTACCTCTCTTTTCGAAATCTAAGAGCCTTGGGGGAAATAACCTGACTACCTGTTTTATATAATTGGAAATGGCCGCTATCCGGAAGTGAAGACATGGACTGATCTAACCTTTAAACTGCGGCTTCACGCCCTGAGTCATTCAGTCAAGGAAAATCAACATTTATTTTAAATAAATATCTTTACTTATTTTATCCACATACCCACAGTCCAAGCCACTTCCTGCGAGATAAACCTAAAGGTCTCTCTGGTCGGGCAGACCTGTGGATATGATTCAGTTGGATTCAGCAATCAATGATTTATCAAATAATTTTGAACCTCGTTCTTTTAAAGCTTTCAGATAGAGCAGTTCATCATAAGGTGTCTTTGTTTTCCAACAACGATAAATAATTCGGATCCATTTGAATGCTAATGAACGTAAAGCAGCTTGGTGTGGGCAACCTCTAGCACGTTGTTGATAATAATAAGCACCTGCCCAGAGTGATTTATTAATGGTTTTAGCAGCCCATTCGACAAAGGTTTGTCGTAAAAATGTTGGGCATTGCCAACGCCAATGAACCCAATGTTTTTTACCACTTTGTTCAGTAACAGGCGCAACACCTGAATACCTTTGTATATCTGAAGCATTCTTAAAGCGATCTCTTTGCTCACCAAAAGCGACCATCAATCGAGGAGTTAAAATAGGACCTGCACCAGGTAGTGAATCAAATATTGCAAAATCATCATGTTGTTTTGAAATTTGCTCAATTTCATTATCGTACTGTTCGATAATATCTAAGACCAATCGTAACTGCTCAACTAATGCAAGAGCTTTAATACGATTAGGAATAATAACAGCATTATCATAAGTGAGTGGCTTTGATGCTTTAATCGCAACTAATCGCTTTTCCTGGACTCGCTTAAAAAACATATGATGCTTATGAAAGAATTGAATAAAGGTTGATTGCCTTGCTCGTTTAGCTTGTAATAATGTAGGCCAGCGTATTAGAAAGTTACAAAAAAGAGGGTTATCAATGTGGTCAAACCACTCAAGGATTTGTGGGTAATATTGTTTTAATGTTGAACGTAATCGGTTTGTTAATCGAATTTTATCATTAACAAAATTTCGCCTATCTTCGACTAAAGACGTGAGAGTTCGCATTTCAACACTTTGGGGAGTTAAGGCTTGAAAACGTTCAGGATAGCGTATCAGCATATCTAAAGCGAGTTCTGCATCACCAGGATCATTCTTGGCACGACTAGATTTAAAAGCCAGCCGATAGGTTGCTAATGTCGCTGGATTGATAGGAAAGATGACAAAACAATCATATTTCTGAAGTGCATAAACAATCGGCCCTTTTGATATTTCGACTGCTATGGCTATAGAGCCTTGATATTTTTTTCGTAATGTTTGTACCCATTCATCAATTTTATCAACTTTATGTTCGATAACAGCAAAGGTACGTGTTGAATCATTTGTTGCCTGAATGCATACGTCATGTTTCGTATCCGCCCAATCAATTCCAATATAAGCGGAATATACAGAGTTATTATCAGTATTCATAATAATATTCCTTTATGCTATTATTTCATAAGGGACATGATTAATGAGATCTGCGAAGGTAATATAGATAAGCTGAAACAACAGCAAGCCCTGAGTATTCGTTATTGATCTCAAAGACACCTCCAGACTCGAAACTAAAGCGGTAAACATCGAATGTTTTGGTCAAAATATTCGTAATCTGAGGTGCATGCCCTGCATTAACTGAC
>WTAX01000349.1 GCA_013139395.1 Gammaproteobacteria bacterium
GAGGCCAGAGTATCACTGATTTAGGTGCATGTTGAGAAGTGGGCAGTTGATGAATACTACCGGGCTTTTGCAAGGCCTGTGCTATGGAATTTTCTTGTGCCTGCTCCTGCTCATTAAAATCTTCATCTATATAACGTGTTGGTAAATAAGCTGACACCAGACGCTCATAACGTGATTGCAAACCCGGGAATCGTTGTAATACCTCCTGAGTCAAAGTCTGGCTATAAGTAAACCACCCTTGCAGACCACGCTGTCTGGCAGAAGAATTTTCCAGACATTGTGCATTAATAGCCGCCAGCCAATAGTATAAATCTTTATTCAGTTCAGGATCGGGAAAAACACTAATCTGTTTAGGTAAATGAAGGGTCTCTTCATCCTGCCAGCTTAATTCAACATATTTTCCAGTGCCTGCAACCCGATGCTTCCAATTACGTTTGGCATAGTGTTGAGTTGCTGTTGATTCTACTATTCGTAAACCACCATCACCACCCAGAGCTCGAAAAAAGATCCCTAATGGCTTGCTGATATCTGATAGTGTTACCATTGCGTGTTTATAACTTCGATCAGATACTGAAGTGATCAGTTTATCCCAAAGTTGTCCAACGTGTTCTTCCACTTTAAATACTCTTAATTGATACCATTATTTAATTAACAATTTATCGGCCGAAGGAGGCGTACACCACTTCCATCAGAGCACTCACCACATCTTCTTCATCACTGAGCGGTTCAATTAAGCCAGCTAAACATGCTTCAACGGGATCAAAGCCGGATTTAATTAAGCGTGCTGTATAAACCAGCAAACGTGTACTGGCTCCCTCTTCCAGATCATGATCTTTTAACTGACGCAGGGCATTTGCCATGGAGACTAATTTTTTTGCCATCAACGCATCAACCCCGGTTTCTTTCTCCACCACAGCTTGTTCCTGATCGGCTTTCAGGTAATTGAAACTCATGGAGATAAAACGCTGCCGGGTACTGGGCTTTAAACCTTTCATCATACTCTGATAGCCGGGATTATAAGAAACAACCAGCATAAAATTATCAGGTGCATGCAATGTTTCACCGGTTCGATCAATAGGTAAGATACGCCGATCATCGGTGAGAGGATGAATTACAACGGTGGTGTCTTTGCGAGCTTCAACGACTTCATCCAGATAGCAGATGCCACCACCTCGCACGGCCCGGGTTAATGGTCCGTCGTTCCAGATTGTTTGTCCATCACCAATGAGATAACGTCCAACTAAATCAGATGCAGTCAAATCATCATGACAAGATACCGTGTGTAATGGAATATTTAATCGAGCAGCCATATGGGCAATAAAACGTGTTTTACCACTACCCGTTGGACCTTTTAAAAGCACGGGCAATTGATTATTATATGCATGTTCAAAAAGTGACTCTTCATTGCCCTGAGGAGAGTAAAAAGGTATTTCGATTGCAGTTTGTACTTCAGTGGTCATTATTATTTACATCTCTTTATTAAAATTTATGTCAACTGTAATACAGAATTATGAATGAATTATACACTAGTTAAGTAATAGCCTGTAAAAATAATCCCTGGAATTACATAGACAAAACCTAACATGGCTAAACGCCAAAAACCTCTGACATTTTTTAAACCAATATAATGATCAATCACTAATTGCCCTTTGACTGTTACCGTCAGTAATAAAAAACCAACAATATATAATCCGGATAATTCAAGATAACCGATATAGGCTGTAGTTAATGTCAATACCATCAGTATTATCCATATAACGGTTAGTTTTGTACTTGATGAAAATCTAGTGTGAGACATAATAATACCCTTTTATTCAACTCAAATATAAGCTGTATTGCGATTAACTTTTTAATTAGCGAATGATATAGACCAGAGGAAAAAGAACAATCCACAGTAGATCAACCATGTGCCAATAGGAAGCACCTGTCTCAATGTCCTGATGTGATTCAGCACTATACTTATCTTGTCTTAAACGAATATAAATTATTGTTAATATCACCATGCCCAAAAGAACATGCATAAAGTGAAAAAAGGTCAGTGAAATATAAAAGGTATAGAAGGTATTAGTACTTAGGTGAATGCCTGCACCAAAAACAAATGAATATTCCCAAATTTTAACCCCGACAAAGATTGCACCCATCAATAAAGCAAGCAATAACAAGTTTCCTGTACGTTGAATATTTCCCTTTCGTATCTCATAAATACCCAATGCAACAAAATAACTGCTGGTGATCAGAACAATGGTATTGATCACTCCGCCAATACGATGCAGCTCCAGTTGGTACTCATTAAACAATTCAACATTATTACTTCGAACAACGACATAAACTATAAAAAAAACACCAAAAACCAGCATTTCAGCCATGATAACAAACCAGATGGCCAGATCACCCGGCAGGGGTTCTTTTTCAATGCTTTTTTTTTCAATGATAGGTTGAGCAGCACTTTCAGACATAGCACTTTGCGACATAATGACGGCCTTCAAATTAAATTTTCTCTATAAATAAGTATAAACTATTGAATAGTTTATAAAAACTGTACTGATACTTATGCAATTTATATCACATAAAAGCGTTGAGATTTAACGTTTCTTTACTTACATAAAAAAAGGCAGAGTTTTTAAACTCTGCCTTCTTCTCTTCATCTAAAGAGCAAAACTCTTAAAACTGATTTTACATCAACTTTAAGCGCTTGCTTCCTCTTCTCCACCAACGAAGAAGCTATAGATATAAACGCCCAGACCAATCAGGAAGACTATACCTGCGATTTCACGCATCATATAGAAAATTTCTAATTTATCCTGTACTTCCATAAAGCCCATTGGAGTATCTGTATAACGTTGTAACCAGACTTGCAGTACGCCTGCAGCTGTCAGGAACAAGGTGATAAAGACCATGGCAATAGTCATTAACCAGAAGGACCACATTTCGACGATTTGCGCCTGATTACTATTAGCAGCACGTCCGCGCAGAAGCGGCATAGCATAAGAAATAATAGCCAATGTGATCATGACATAAGCACCGTAGAAAGCCATGTGTCCATGAGCAGCCGTAATCTGTGTACCATGAGTATAGTAGTTGACTGGCGCTAATGTGTGGATGAATCCCCAAACACCTGCACCTAAGAATGCCATTACTGCTGTACCCTGAGCCCAAAGAAGTGCGACTTTATTAGGATGTTCACGACGACGCTGGTTCACCATATTAAAGGTATATAAAACCATCATGAAGAATGGGATAGGTTCCATTGCTGAGAAGATTGAACCCCACCACTGCCAGTACTCAGGAGTACCAATCCAGTAATAGTGATGTCCCATTCCGATCAGACCGGTAATTAAGCTCATGGCGATAATAACGTATAACCATTTTTCAATGATTTCACGGTCAACACCAGTAGTCTTAATCAGAACGAATGCCAGCATAGCGCCCATGATTAATTCCCAAACACCTTCAACCCATAGATGGACAACCCACCACCACCAGAATTTGTCTTCAATCAGGTTCTCAGGGTTAACGAAAGAGAATAAGAAGAATACAGCCAGACCAACCAGACCAAGAAACATGATCATACTGATAACAGTCTTACGACCTTTTAGCATCGTCATGCCGATATTGAACAAGAAGCTCAGAGCAACAATAACGATACCAATTTTGGTGATCGTCGGTTGCTCGAGAAATTCTCGTCCCATGGTGGGCAATAGGTCATTCATGGTAATTTCTGCCAGTGTGGCATAAGGCACCAGTAAATAAGCTAAGATGGTTGCTGCACCAGCTGCAAGGAATACCCAGAACATCAGGATAGCCAGCATTGGGCTGAATAACTCAGTTTCTGATTCTTCTGGAATAAGGTAATAAGCAGCACCCATAAAGCCAAACAATAACCAGACAATAAGCAAGTTAGTGTGAACCATACGTGCTACGTTAAACGGGATTGCTGGGAATAAGAAATCTCCCCAGATATATTGAGCACCCAAAACGGTACCAAAGAGTATTTGACCTAAAAACAGGCCAATTGCTGCGATGAAATATAACTTCGCAACGGATTGTGATTGATATTGCATTATCTAGCTCCCCTTAACCTTGAATATTTGGTGGCCAGTTAGCCGTATTAACTTCA
>WTAX01000286.1 GCA_013139395.1 Gammaproteobacteria bacterium
ATAATAGTGGACATGCCCATATCTGGCGTCGTTATCGTTTTGAAGCAGCCCATCAGTTACCCAATGTCCCTGAGGGTCATCAATGCGGGCGTATGCATGGCCATGGCTTTGAAGTTATTCTGCATGCCAATCAGAACCTCAATAATAACAATGATGAAGCTGATATGGGGGTAGACTTTGAGCAAATGGATTCTTTCTGGCAGCCCCTGCACGAGCAGCTTGATTACACCTGCATGAATGATATTGCCGGATTAGAAAACCCGACTTCAGAAGTACTGGCAAACTGGATTTGGCAGCAGATAAAACCAGTGTTTAAACAGCTCTCCTGGGTAACTGTCTATGAAACTCATACCTCAGGCTGTCACTATAATGGCGATCATTATCGTATCTGGAAAGAACAGCGTTTTGAAAGTGCATTGCGTCTGACACAGGTTCCCAAGGGTGATAAACGCCGCCGATTACATGGACATAGTTACTTGATTCGCCTGCATCTGACGGCCGAACTGGATGAAGTCATGGGTTGGACTGTGGATTATGGCGATGTCAAATCCCTTTTTAAGCCCATCTATGAACAATTGGATCATCATCAGCTGGACTTGCTTGATGGTCTGGATGAAGCTGATGTAACGGGCGTATTGTACTGGATTAAAAACAAAATGTCTGATGTCCTGCCGCAATTGGATCGCATCGATTTATTTGAAACACCAGGCTGTGGTGCTGTCTTATGCTGGGGTGAAGAAGGCCCGGCCTTACCGGATTAACTCTGGTTAATAACTTTGGTTAATAAAACGGGTTAATTAAACAGGCCAAAAAAACATGAGCTATTCAGTTAAAGAAATTTTTTATACCCTGCAGGGTGAAGGGGCGCAAACCGGGCGAGCTTCTGTGTTTTGTCGTTTTAGCGGCTGCAATTTATGGAGTGGTCTGGAAAAAGATCGGCACAAAACGGTCTGCTCCTTTTGTGATACGGATTTTGTCGGTGTTGGCGGCGAAGGCGGAGGCAAGTTTGTCGATGCTCGTCACCTGGCTGATGCCATTATTAACATCTGGCCGCAATTAGAAAAAGGCCAGAGCCGTGACTATACTCCCTACGTTGTTTTTACCGGTGGTGAACCCTTTTTACAATTAGATGAAGAATTAATTAAGCTGCTGCATGATGCTGGATTTGAAGTGGCGGTGGAAACTAATGGTACGATAGAAGCCCCGCAGGGCATTGACTGGATTTGTGTGAGTCCGAAACAACGGGACAACTTAAAACAAATTTCCGGTAATGAATTAAAACTACTCTTTCCATTGTCTGAATTGCCGCCGGATAAGTTTGAAACACTGGCATTTGAGCATTTCTTTTTGCAGGCAGTGGATGAAGGTGATGCTAATGATCACACTCAGGACGTTATTCAATATTGTATGGAACATCCCAAATGGCGGCTGTCATTACAAACACATAAATTGCTGGGGCTTAAATGAGCATAGAATCTGATACTGCTAATATGCAGACGTTTCATGCTATAAACACAACGAAAAAAGGTAACACATGGATACACTGACTGTCATTATTATTGGTGTCGTAATACTACTGATTTTTGATGTCTTTCTTATTCATCATGTACGAAAAAAAAGAAAAGGCAGTTTTAAACTGGTGATAGAAAAGGGAGTGATTACTGAAAACAAAGGTAATGTGCCAGCGGAATTCTTATATGATATTCAGCAACTGGCACGAATCAATAAGCCTGACAGTCTTATCATTAATGGCAGTGGTTTAGCAGGCAATACTCCAAAGTTAGAATTTTTAGGTGTTATCGATTCTGAACTTCGAGAAAAAATGCAACAGTCTCTCATTTTGAGTCTGCAATAAAACCTTAACATTTGATTTTAAATATGACTAATAACAGCACTAAAACAGAAAACCCACTGGATAATATTCGTATTGTTCTCATCAATACACAGTTCCCGGGTAATATCGGCGCTGTGGCAAGAGCTATGAAAAATATGGGGCTGTCACGCCTGTATCTGGTTAATCCGGGGTGCCAATTAGATAAAGAAGCCTTTATTCGTGCCACAAGTGCCACAAATATTTTAGAAAATGTCATCATTGCCGATACCCTAAGTGAGGTGATTAGTGATTGTCATCTTGTCGTCGGCACCAGTACCCGGGATCGGGGTATGAGTCTGCCCTTATTAACGGCCAGAGAGAGTGGTGAACAAATTGCTGGCGAAGCAATTAATGCACAGGTCGCAGTCGTTTTTGGGCAGGAAAGCTGTGGTATGCAGGGCGAAGATTTACAGCAATGTAACTTTCATGGTTATATTCCGGCAAATCCGGATTATTCATCGCTTAATCTGGGGGCCGCGGTACAAACATTTTGCTATGAAATTTTTCAGGCAAGTGAGGCAGCACGAGCACAACCTAAGGATCATGTGTATCAATATCCAGCAGCAAAAGATATGGACTATTTTTATAAGCATCTGGAAAAAGTACTTATGGATGTTAATTTTATTATCCCTCAGCATCCAGGTCAGATGATGCAGCGTCTGAGACGTTTGTTTAATCGGGCAAGACCTGATGAGAAAGAACTGAATATTCTGCGCGGAATATTATCAGCAATTGAAAAAAATTCCGGCAATACGTCATAGCCTTTAAATTGGTATGATTTTATTGCTACTAGAGTGACTAAAACAATTAAAAAGAGCCAATGGAAGAATACCTGATTTTTGCTGCAATTGGAGGTCTGTTACTTCTCACACTATTGATCAATAGTGTGGCAGAGGCCTATGAGCAAAAGCAACGTGAAAAACGCATTAAAATCCTCAGAATTAAGCAGGGCTTAGATGAACTGAGTGAATTATTAGAAGCGATGAATAGTTGTGATGTTAGTGATTCAATTCGTGATTTAATCATTAATGAAGTAATGGCTCGCTTGCAGG
>WTAX01000450.1 GCA_013139395.1 Gammaproteobacteria bacterium
ATGACGGCTTAACCGATAGTGAAGAAACTATTTTGGGAAGCAACCCCTTTTTAGCAGATACTGATGGTGATCAATTAAACGATTATCTGGAGTTTTTATTAGGCACTTATTATTATCTGGCAGATACAGATAATGATGGTTTAACTGATTATCAGGAGTATTATTGGCAGACCAATCCATTGGTTATTGATACAGATGGTGATTATGATAATGATGGCATTAGCGATAGTAGTGATGTCTGCCCGACATTTTATGATCCAAACCAGGAAAATACTGATGGTGATAGTTTTGGTGATGCCTGTGATACCGATGGAGTGGATTATATTATCAATACCATTGCCGGTACCGGTGTTGATGGTTATAGTGGTGATGAAGGACTGGCCACTCAGGCGCAACTAAGCTACCCCTATGGCCTGACTATAGACTATAACGGCAATCTCTATATTGCAGATACTGACAACAGCAGCATTCGTAAAATCACACCAGAAGGTATTATCACTACGGTAGCCGGTACCGGTGATTATGGCTATAGTGGTGATGGCGGAGAGGCCACTCAGGCGCAACTGGATATGCCTTATGGTCTGACCACCGACAGTGCCGGCAATCTCTATATTGCGGATACTTACAATAACCGTATCCGTAAAGTGACTCCAGAGGGCATTATCAGCACCATAGCCGGTACTGGTGAGTATGGCTATAGCGGTGACGGCGGACTGGCCGTGCAGGCACAGCTGGACTCACCTTATGACCTGACCATAGACAATGCCGGTAATCTCTATATTGCAGATACCTACAATTACCGCATCCGCAAAGTCACTCCGGAGGGTATTATCAGCACCATAGCCGGTACCGGTGATTATGGCTTTAGCGGTGATGGCGGACTGGCCACGCAGGCGCAGCTGGATGATCCCCATGGCATAAGCATAGACGCTGCAGGTAATCTCTATATTGCGGATACCTACAATAACCGCATCCGTAAAGTGACTCCAGAGGGCATTATCAGCACCATAGCCGGTACCGGTAGTTATGGCTTTAGCGGTGATGGCGGATTCGCCACGCAGGCACAATTTGATGAACCCTGGGCACTGACCATAGATAGTGCCGGCAATCTCTATATTGCAGATGTTTACAATAACCGCATCCGTAAAGTCTCTCCAGAGGGCATTATCACCACGGTAGCCGGTACCGGTAATTATGGAGATGGTGGTGATGGCGGACTCGCCACGCAGGCACAGCTGGATGAACCTTATGGCCTGACTATGGATAGTGCCGGCAATCTCTATATTGCAGATGTTTACAATAACCGCATCCGTAAAGTCTCTCCAGAAGGCATTATCAGCACCATAGCCGGTACCGGTGATTTTGGCTATAGCGGAGATGGCGAAGATGCTGCACATGCGCAGCTGGATGAACCTTATGGCCTGACATCAGACAGTGCCGGCAATCTTTATATTGCAGATACTTTCAATAACCGTATCCGAAAACTGACAAGGCTGCTATCAGATGCTGATAATGATTTTATTGCCAATTTTAATGATAACTGCCCAACGATTGAAAATACAAATCAAACAAACACAGATAATGATGCAAGTGGTAACGCCTGTGATACTGATGATGATAATGATGGGCTTCCTGATAACTGGGAAATTGCATATAACCTTGATCCACTTGATGCCAATGATGCCAGTTTAGATTCAGATTATGACGGCTTAACCAATCTGGAAGAATACCTGGCTGATACTAATCCCAATGATGCAAATACAATAAACATGGTTCTCGATACTGATGGTTTTGTCTGGAGCACTAGTGGCGACGCACCATGGTTTGTTCAAAACATGATATATCATATTGGTAGTAATTCACTGCAAAGCAGACCTATTGGAAATTATGAACAAAGCAGTATTGAAACAATAATAACCGATGCGGGAACTATTAGTTTTTATTGGAAAGTATCTTCAGAGTCAGGCGCTGACTTTTTAAAGTTTTATGTTGATGATATTGAAATGGCATCGATTGATGGTGAAGTTGATTGGCAACAAGAAATAGTTAATCTAAGCCCTGGAAGCCATACACTTCGATGGACCTATTCAAAAGATAGTGCCTCTAGTGATGGTTCTGATGCAAGCTGGTTAGATGGTATTTCAATAAAACCCAATGTAATTACACCGGTATTATATTTGTTATTATAATTGAAGACCTCCAAAACTGGAAAAGCTATCACTTGCTTTTTATTATATATATCAAATAACTTAAAATATCGAATTTTATTGTATGTAAAATACACTCTGGTAAAATAGTAGCCTTGATTAAAAACCAGCTTACTAAAACATCCAAAGCAATCCGATTACAGGCAGGAAAATGTATTTATTTAATATCCGATTTTTTGTTCAACTGATCATTATATTTCTTTTCTTGTTACCTATGCCCGGGTTTGCATTACCCAAAGGCATGTGTGATCAGCCAAAACCAGAAACAGATTTACGCCACTGCAACTTTTCTGAAAAAAACTTACCAAAAATCGACCTGCATGGAGCCGATCTCAGTGGTGTGGATCTGTCAAACAGCAAAATGCCTGAATGTAATCTAAGTGGTGCAATTCTTGTAGAAAGTAAGTTTAAGTGGACCGATCTCACTGCTTGTAATTTAACCAAAGTAAATCTGAAAAATGCTGATTTATTCCACGCACATATGGATCAAACAACGTTAACCGATGCAAATCTTAAGGGTGCCTCTTTTTCTGGTACTGATCTTAATGAGGCAAATGGTGATAATGCTGATTTTTCCAATGCCTTTATGCATGATCTGCTGATGGAAGAATCCCGCTTCCGTAATGCTGATTTCAGTAATGTGAGAATGTTTCGAGCTGTACTTATCAGCAGTGACTTAAGTGGATCTCGTTTTCATAATACAAAGTTAACCGGAGTGAGTGCAGAAGAAGTTAATTTTTCTAATGCCGATTTCACTGGAGCAAAATTAAATAATGCTCGTCTTGGGCAAGCTAATTTTGATAATGCAATATTTAGTAAAACTGATTTCAAAGGTACTGTTGATTTACCCATTGAAATCAAAAAGTTGTTAAATGACAACGGGCTAACAAACTAAAAGAACTAATTCGTCTCCACCCCTTAATTTCCTGTCCCACAGCACCTGTATACAAACAGGTGCACATTAAGTAGCTATTATTTAATCGCTGCTGTTGGCACATATCGCTGATATTGCGCAGGCAAATACAAACCCTGAC
Source organism: Gammaproteobacteria bacterium (assembly GCA_013139395.1). Taxonomy (GTDB): domain Bacteria; phylum Pseudomonadota; class Gammaproteobacteria; order GRL18; family GRL18; genus GRL18. The sequence continues at coordinate 3,242 of WTAX01000450.1, forward strand.
TTTTTAATACCTGAATGCGGTGCTGATAGGCAGCACCATACATCAAGTGTTCAGCCACATCGACCACATGGCGATTTTTATAGTCATTCAGATAAGTGGCAGCGACCCAGTCATTGAAGGCACCCATTGCCGGGCCGCTCCAGATTTGGTAGTCAAACTCCCGCCCTGCTACACCGGCATTTGACCAGCGTGATGATAGTCCCAGATACCAGCGGAACACCAGGGCCATTTTCTTTTTCGGATTATTTTGTGCTTTTTCAATAATTGAAGGATCACGTTTCTGGAAAAACTCGACTGTTTGCTGCCAGATAGTATCCACTGAATTTTGCAGGATTTGTTTTTCCACTTTCTCAAGTTCTGCCGGTGGGATTTCTGTCAGACTATTATAGGTGGTGTACAGATCATAAAGCTTCTGTGCACGCATAGGAAATAAGGTGCCCTTTTTTAATACCTGTAATTTAATACCACGCTCAAACATATCAGAAGCCGGAGCCATAACAACATCAGCCATGCCTGCCTGAGCAAGCAGTTTACGAGTGTGCTCAGAAGCCCCTGCTTCCACACAACTCTGATTAACTGAACCAGTGACTACATAGGCCGCACCCATCATAAAACAGGCCAAAGCGGCATCAGGAGTACCGACACCACCACCGGCCCCGACACGAATTTCAACCGGGTATTGACGCTGTGCCTGAATATCATCACGTAAGGCAATCACTGAGGGTAATAAGGAAATCAATGGACGGTTATCAGTATGGCCACCAGAGTCTGCTTCAACGGTGATATCATCTGCCATAGGCACTTGCATGGCCAATTGTGCTTCGGCCTGAGTTAATAAACCCTGAGCAATTAATTTATTGAGTATATCTTCCGGTGCCGGCTGCATAAAGACGGTGGCCACTTCCCTTCTGGAGACTTTGCCAATGATCTTATTATTAATTTGAATATTACCCTGTGCATCCTGCTGCAGACCTTTAGCACGATAGTACACTAATGAAGGTGTCAGACTAAAAAATGCGGCGGCTTCAATAACATTCACGCCATATTTTAAATACAGATCAATGGTGCCCTGTTCTATGGCAGGCTCGGACGGGTTGTGGATAAAATTAAACACATAGGGGCCGTCAGGTAATGCCTGTTGAATTTTTTTAATCGCCAGTTCCACACGATTAAGATCAAGGCCACCGGAGCCGAATGAGGCCAGAATATTCTGTTGTCCAAGAGCAATGACTAATTCTTCTGATGAAATACCATTGGCCATAGCACCCGTCATATAAGCATATTTAACACCATAAAAGGCTTTAAAAGCAGGATCACCTAATTGCTCTGCCACCATAGGCGGTACATAAGCACTGATCTTAGAGACATCTTCACAGCCTTCATTATTGATACTTATTTGATCCTTACCCTGAATAACCTCTTGTATAACATAGCAGGGCTTATCTAATGCCCGCAGATTTTCAATACCCTGAATACTTAAAGCCGTTTGCTGCATGGACATATTATTCTGCCTCCTGAAGGCTCAGACCAATATTTTCTACTGAGTAGATGCGCAGACCGTCTTTCCATAAGTTACCATCGGCAACAATATCAACCCGACCCGCAGTTTTACGGATTTCTTTAATATGTACTTCCAGAGTCATTTGCTCATTATCAGGAATAATTTGTCCTCGATAAGTCCATTTTGCTTCATCTTCAACAAGGCCAAAACGTGGGTTTTTAAGATCCTTGCCTAAGTCCTGCTGCAAGGCAAAAATTTGTAAGGATTGAATCATGGCTTCTACACCAAGTGAGCCGGGCATTACCGGATCTTTGTAGAAGTGACAAGGATAGAACCAGTCAGTCTCATCAATCACTTTTAATGAATGGACATAACCTTTGCCAAATTTACCGCCATCGGCAACAACAAGTGATTGATCAAGGACGTTCAGTACGCCGCCT
>WTAX01000444.1 GCA_013139395.1 Gammaproteobacteria bacterium
AAAAGCCTGTGGTTGCTTATTTTTCTGACTTTGATTGTTTGAGCGCAGCGAGTTCTCAAAGTTAGAAAAATAAGTGACCATGGGCTTAACAAGCGTTATTTAGGAATACACACTGAATAGTTACATAATTTGTAACTACTCAACCTATATTTCTTAATAACAATCGTTATTTCGTCGTTACACACAAATAAGTGTGATATATCGTGGTTAGCTTGACATTTCACACCAAAGACAAGAAATCAAACATTATGCCAAATTACGTTAACCCACTGTATATGTTGCAATATTATATCTTAATAATATCTGGCACGCTTAATGCTTTATATTAAGTAAGTAGACACAACAATATATTTACTCTCCAATATTGTTTGGTGTGTTACTTAGGGTGTTTAAAATATTACGATTTCCTTACTCGTATTGTTAAACACTCATAAGCATTAACCACTAGCTGTTTATACTTTAATGTGTTGGTATAAGTTAGCAAAAAACTCTTGAGCCCCTCTGGAAACATTGGGGCTTTTTTTTGACCCCTTACTCTAAAACAGAAGTTCTAAAACAGAAGCTCTGGGGCATCAGTTCTCAGCAAACAAACACTATTGCCATTCAAGACAGCTTAACAGCCATTCACCCGAGACTTTTTTCCAACAGCTATACACCTGATAATGACGCGCATTATCAGGAATTAAGTGCTTACCTCCAGTCAGTACCACCTGTGATTGTGCATCTGCTCGAATTTGTTGAATATTGATTTGAGTGGCACTGACATATACTGAAATATCTTTATAGCGCAGAAAAAATCCCAGCAGCATTCTTTGTAAAGACTGACGATCAGAATTAATTGGATCACTATATTCTGGGTCAATTATAGCCATAAAATTACCACGGTCATGTGTTTCAATGGCTTCTTGCAGAAGTTTAATCTGCCCCTGAATTAACACTTCATCCGTCTTTTTTTGCGCACAGCCCGGCATCAGGACAATCAGAGAAAGACTCAATAGCATTAAAGCTATTCTGATATTAGTCATAATCTTTCCTATGGTACATCAAATACTACGGCCTGCCCTTCCACTCGTGGATCAGAGGCCGCCTGAACGCCATTGACATAATCCCAGTTTATTACCTGCATATTGCCATAGCCTGAATCCAGCTGACTGGTATGATGCCCCATTAGTTCAAGTTCAGCCGCCTGTTCCATTGAGAAGGCATTTTTCTCATAAAAAACTTTATCCGGCAGATACTGGTGATGAAATCTGGGGCGAGTCACCCATTGCTGTGCTGCTGCACCTTTTTCTAATTCCAGAATTCCCAGCAATACCATAGTAATAATTCGACTGCCTCCCGGTGTACCTAATATAGCAATACCTTTATCCGTTTCAACCAGTGTTGGACTCATACTGGAGAGAGGACGTTTTCCCGGGGCAATCGCATTGGCCTCAGCCCCAACCAGGCCATAAACATTGGGCGTACCCGGACGGGCAGAAAAGTCATCCATTTCATCATTCAAAAGTACTCCGGTTCCCGCTGCAGTAAAACCTGAGCCAAAGGGGTAATTAATACTCATCGTGGCAGAAACCAGATTTCCCTGGGTATCCAGCACTGAAAAATGGGTCGTATCCTGACCTTCAGTTTGAGAATTTACTATTTTTGTTTTTAAGTTTGCTCCTATTTCAGGTAAATCACTGCTGGGCATAGCTTTATCCAGACGTATACCTTTTTGCAAGCCATCAGCATACCAGGCATGAGTCAGGCGCTCTGTGGGAACGTTAGTAAAATCACTATCACCTAAAAATTCGGCTCTATCCCGGTATGCCCGGCGCATTGCTTCAATAATCAGGTGGGTTTGTGTGACATCATCCAGCGACTTAAGCTCATAGTTCTGTAAAATCTGCAGCATGGTTGCCAGAGCAATCCCCCCTGATGAGGGTGGTGCTGCTGAGGTAATTTTCATATGACGATAGTGGAACTGCACAGGCTCACGTTCCTTTATTGTATAATTTTTTAAATCGTTTAAATGCCAGATACCAGCATTAGCCTTAACAGAATCAACCAGTTTATTAGCGATATTGCCTTGATAAAATCCAGCATTCCCTTTTTGTGCAATTAATTTTAATGTCTGTGCCAGATCTTTTTGAACAATTAAATGACCTGATTCCGGTACTTCATTATTATGCAGAAAAATATCAGCTGATGATTTGTATCGTTGCAATACCGACAGGCGAAAAGCAGCCATTTTTTGATAATGAGAGGTGACGGGGAAGCCCTTTTCAGCATATTTTATTGCGCTCTGCAGCACTTGCTGCAAGGGTAAATTACCGTATTTTTCTGATAAGTGAACCATAGCGGCCACGGTTCCTGGAATACCTGCCGCCAGAGGCCCGTCCACCGAACTTTTGGCAATATAATTGCCGTCCTGATCCAGATACATATCCCGATGTGCTTTGCCTGGTGCCATTTCACGACCATCAAGCATTATTGTTTTATGTTGTTTTTGATCCCGCAGCAGCCAAAAACCACCGCCTCCTAAACCTGAACTATAAGGCTCAACAACCGCCAGTGTTGCCGTGATAGCAACCGCTGCATCAAAGGCATTGCCACCGGATTGCAAAATGCGTTTTCCTGCCTGTGTTGCCAGAGGATGAGCTGTTGCAATAGCCGCCTGAGAAGGTTCTTGCGCATTGACTGATGCACTTAACAGCAAAGATAACAGCAGTAACAAAAACTTCATAATGACCTCAATAAATCGCACCAATGTTTAGAAGATTGTAATGTTTATAGGATGGGAAACTATTGCTAAAAAAGCAATAACCCTGATAAAAAAACCCCTTAATGCCATCACATTAAGGGGTTTAAATGATATCGATAACAGCCGGCTTTTAGCTATTAACCTTCTCCGGTCAATTTCTTATACTTGGTCATCAACTGCTCTTCAGTCTCTTCATGATCAGGATCTTTGGGGATACAATCAACCGGGCAAACTTCGACACATTGCGGCTCATCATAGTGACCCACACATTCAGTACAGAGATCAGGATTAATTTCATAAATCTCTTCACCCATATAAATCGCTTCATTAGGACATTCAGGTTCACACACATCACAGTTAATGCATTCATCAGTGAGATATATCGCCATTGGCAGCCTCCGTATAGATAATCTTAAAAAATAATTCATTCATTTTGAATGAACGTCAGCATTCGTTGCTGATCCCCCCGAATAGCAGGAGATTCTAACCTAATTTTTGTTTGATTTCAGCTATTACTTGCTCAGGAACAAAGTTTGTTATATTTCCACCCAATCGAGCGACCTCTTTAACCAAACTTGATGATAAGTAAGCGTATTGTTCTGCAGTGGTTAAAAAGATGGTTTCAATATCCGGAGCCAGATTGCGATTCATTCCTGCCAGCTGAAATTCATACTCAAAATCCGAGACTGCTCGCAAGCCTCTTAATATCACGCTGGCATTATGTTCTTTAGTAAAGTCTACCAATAAATTATCAAAACCAACAACAGAAACGTTTTGGTAATCACTAAGTACTTCTCTAGCCAGAGAAACTCGCTGCTGCACATCAAATAAGGGCTGCTTACCTGAACTGCTCGCGACAGCAACAGTCACATGATCAAATATTTTTGCAGCACGTTTGAGCAAATCAATGTGCCCGAATGTGATGGGATCGAATGTGCCCGGATACACTGCATTAACCATATTATTGTGCACCCTTGGCAGATTTTACTGAGTCAATAATTTTCGCTTGCGGATTGGGATATAAATCAAGCATTTTATCCGGCAACTTACCTTCTCCTGCCTGATGCAATGCATCCGACTCCATAATAATCAGCACCAGAGTTGTCACCATGGTGGGTAAAATGCAAACGCCGCCAATCAGTGCATAAACCGCTTCTTTCATCCATCCCAGACTGGTATAACCATAAAGCCCAAAGGCAGCAATGGCACTGATCAGCAGCAGCATTTTAATAAAAAAGTAACTGCGTTTTAAGGCCACTTGCCAATGACACATCACAAACCAGGGTTCACTCTGTTGTGACTTCTTACCTCTATAAATAATAAAACCCAAAATTGAAAAAGAGACAATAGGAACAATTAACATCGGCCATGCCCAGCTTGTGGCCAGACCCAGAGTGGCTACAAAGGTAAGGATGTGGTTACCAATGAGATTGACCAGAAATAAATCATGGGGAAATTTAGCTTTCTTTTTTTCTTCATCACTGACATCAAACAACATATCTTACACAATCCAATAATTTTAAAAGTTTAACTCGACTTATTGTACACAGCAAAGCCGTTACATACCAGAATAGCCTGGAACACCAAAAAACATTAATGAATGGGCACCTGTAATAGGTTCCAATAGCAGATTGATAATAGCATAATATTATTCTATAGTTATACTCAATAAATTATAAACAGAACAAGAGCAATATGAAAAAAATTTGTTTAAGTACTCGTGTTCATTATGTTCTATTGTGTATTCTAATTATTGCCTGTCCTTTAAAAGATATTAGTGCCTCAGCTATCCCCAATAATACTCTTAAAATAGGAGTCCTTTGCTGGTCAGTAAATATCCCTGGTCAAGTCGCCATGACAAAAGGACTTGAAATGCAAGCAAAACGAATAAATCAAGAAGCCATCAGCAATGGCTTACCCGGTGTTGAGTTAATAATGCGGGTAGCAGGTGACGGCCCATCAGGTGTTGAAAAACAGATCCAGCAGATGAACGACATGGTTCAACTTAAGCCCGATGTCATTATTGTCCAACCCACTGATAATGCTGCTTTAGCTGCTCCGCTTCATGCTGCCAATCGAGCAGGTATACCAGTCGTTGCCTATGACCAGTATATAAGTGGAGGTAAACTGGCCTCTTATATCACCTCAGACAACCAGCAGGCAGGTTACCTTGATGGCGAATATATAGCTTCACTTTTTGATAGCAATAAAAAAATTCGCTTAGTCCTGGTAGAATATCCTCTGGTTTCATCGACAGTTGAAAGACTCGATGGCTTTCTTGATGCCTTTCGTGATCAAAAACAAGCCTATACCATACTCAAAACCTATGAAGCCGTAGAACCTGTTGGCGGAATTAAAGCCGGCCAGAGTATTTTGCATGACTTTCCTGAGAAAGGCAGCATTGATGTTATATTTACCGTTAACGATGGTGGTGGTTTGAGTGTGGTTGAGCTTCTGGCCAGAGCAGGTAGAACTGAAATTATCGTTGCCAGTGTTGATGGCGACCCGGCTTCAGTAACTAATATCCGTGAACATCGTTTAACTCGTATAGATACTGCACAATTTTGCGGTCCCCTTGGGGCCGAAGTCATGAAAACAGCCTATGCTGTTGCTCGTGGTCAAAAAGTAGCAGAACATATTCTTATTCCCGTCTATCCAGTTACCAGAGAAACATTAGCAGATTATCCGGGATGGATGGGACCAATACCTCACTCCTTTGAGAAATCCTGGCCTTCAGTACGACCCATCTGGAACAATCGCTAAATAAATAGACCATAAAATAGATTCACTATGCATTTACAAACAACAAAAAGTTTTCGTAATGTCGAACGACGTATTACCCTGGCGTTCGGTGCACTGATTCTCCTGCTGATGATTATCGTCCTTTTTGCGGGTGGATTTTACCTTCAGGGAGTCATGGAACGAGAAGAAAATAAGCTTTCAACCTTATTGACACAGGTGTTAGCAAATTCTGTTAGTCGCATCAGTTTTTCAGGAAAATATCATGCACGATTATTGTTAGAGGAGCTTAAAGCAACACAACCTAAACTGGATTATTTATTATTAGCAGAGTCCAATGGGCAGGTTCTGGCACATAGTGATCCGTTATTAAATGACACAACACTTTCCTCCAGTGCAATTGCAGTTATTCAAACAGTGATTAAAAATAATGGCAAGCATGTGCGCTATTTTTCCCATAATAACGAATCTATTCGAGAAGTAACCTTACCTTATCGTGGTGGCTTTAATAATACTATTGTTGGCGCAATTCAAGTAGGCTTATCAACACAGAGCAGGCATCAGGCTGTAGCCAATGGAATTATTTATATTGCATTCGTAGTAGCAGGACTATTATTAATTGGCGTGCTGATAACCTATCGCATCAGCACCTATTTTGGTAACCCAATCAAACAACTTGCCAGCGATATGGAAACAACTCTGCATGCTATCCCCGATATTTTGTTCGAATTAGATGAAAATGGTCGTTATATCCAGGTATTAACTCACAATGAGAAATTACTTGCTCAGTCTAAAAATAAGCTGCTTAACCGTTATGTTGAAGAGATACTGCCGAATAAAGCAGCACAAACGGTACTCAGTGCTCTTAAAGAAGCAAAATTCAAAGGTGACTCTCATGGACACCAGATTTGTCTGCCACTTTCTCAGGGTAATGCCTGGTTTGAATTATCCATAGCGAAAAAAGCCGGTTTAAAAGATGGAAAAAACCATTTTATTGTCTTATCACGAGAGATCTCGCAACGTAAACTGGTAGAACAGGAGATAATCACATTAAATTCACAACTGGAAGAACGAGTTGAACAACGCAGTGCTGAATTAAAAATTGCACTTGAAGAAGCGACACATGCGAATACCGCTAAATCTGAATTTCTTTCCAGTATGAGTCATGAACTACGTACTCCAATGAATGCCATTCTAGGTTTTGCACAACTTTTACAATTAGATAAGACATTAAATAAGGCCCAAAAAACAAATACTCAGGAAATACTCAACGCAGGCACTCATCTGCTGACACTCATTAATGAAGTACTGGATCTCTCTAAAGTTGAATCCGGTCATATTGATCTCTCAATTGAAGCGGTAAATGTTTTTTCCGCCATTGAAGAGTGTATTGGTCTGGTTAGCCCCCTTGCTCAAAAGCGTGGCATTAGTATTATTAATCATAATAATGTTGATGGCGTAATGGTCAAAGCAGATAGTACACGATTCAAGCAATCGCTGCTGAACCTGCTTTCAAATGCCATCAAATACAATCGAGAAGATGGTGAAATACAGATAACGTTTAAGACTGTAGACAAAAATCAATTATGCATCAGTATAATCGATAGCGGTTTGGGCATACCACCTGAGCAGTTAACTGAACTCTTTAAACCATTTAATCGTTTTAATGCCGATAAAACGAATATTGAAGGAACTGGTATCGGATTAACCTTAAGTAAACGTCTCATTGAACTGATGGGAGGATCATTAGAAGTAGAAAGCAACGTTGGCACAGGAAGTATCTTTTCAATTACGTTACCTATTGAGAAAAATATTTCCCCAGAAATAGAAGCAGAAAAACAACAAAATAACTCAGAACAGTTGCTACAAAAAAGTAACAACACTCAACATAAAATACTCTACATTGAAGATAATCCTGCCAATCTAAACTTAGTGGAACAAATTCTTGCCCATCGTGAACACATTCAGTTAATCACATCTGAAACACCTGAATCAGGGATTGAATTAGCAAAGACACATAAGCCTGAATTAATTTTACTGGATATTAACCTGCCGGGCATGGATGGTTACCAGGTACTGAAGATATTTAAAGCTGATAAAAATCTGCAAAACATACCCGTTATAGCAGTTACTGCTAAGGCTATGCTGAGTGACATTGAACGTGGCAAAGCTGAGGGATTTATAGATTATGTGACCAAGCCACTGGATATTAAAGAATTTCTTATAACAATTGACAAATACCTTAGCAGTAATGGCGATTCATAAACAGCAGCATCTATTTATCAACATGCACCAGATAATAAGCTAACTGACCAGCCTTTTTCTGTTTCACTACCTCCCAGTTTTTGGGCAGCTCAGGCAGGGCCGTTTTTTTCTCTATTTCAATATAAATACTGGCTTGATCGGATAAACAATCGGCTTTGTCCAGAAGCTGACAAAATGGTCCAACTAATTGTTTATTGAAAGGTGGGTCAAGAAAGACGATATCAAAAGTTTTCGATGGAGTAGAGCCTTCAGCTATTTGTAGTGAAGAGCCTTCAGCGCATTGTAGTAAAGAGCCTTCTATGCCCGCCAGATAGGCACGTGCATCCATTTTCAAAAGCTGCGCATTATCAGCACCTAATAATTTGAGATTATTGCCTATCATGCGAATGGCTTGAGGATTTTTATCAATCATCACCACTTCGCCCGCATAGCGTGAGAGTGCTTCAAGGCCCAATGCACCACTACCGGTAAACATATCCAGACAGCGTGCACCGACAATTTCATTTTGCAGCCAGTTAAATAAGGTTTCCCTTACCCGGTCCATTGTGGGACGCAGACCATCACCATCAGCAAAGCTGAGCTTTCGTCCACGCCATTGACCACCAATGATGCGTAATTGATTAGCCTTTGCTTTGGGCACTATTTTTTTCGCTTGTTGGCACTATTTTTTCGCTCGTCTGCTCTTTATCAGCAGCAGCTTCAACTTCAGGGCCGACAATAATGGTTGCCATTTTCTTCGGGTGAACGCGACGTTTAAAGGCTGATTTAATTTGCTCTAAGGTCACTGCTTCAATTTTTGTATTATATTGATCCAGATAATTCAGAGGCAATTCATAGAAACCAATAACCGCCAGATTTTCGACAATATCTTTATTACTGGCCTGACGTAAAGGAAAGCTGCCGGTGATATTAAGTTTGGCATTTTTCAGTTCTTCTTCAGTCGGGCCATTTTCAATAAATTGATTGAGGTTTTCTTCAACCAGTTGAATGGCTTCTTCTGTTGAGCTTTTTTTGGTGGTAAAGCTGAACTGATACGGCCCCTGAGCATGCATAGGCACCAGATAACTGCCGATACTATAGGTCAGGCCTCTTTTGACACGCACTTCTTTCATCAGTCGGGCGCTAAAACCACTACCGCCAAGGATATGATTGCCGACATAGAGAGGATAAAGATCATCATCACCGCGTTTTAATACGGGTTGTCCCATCAATACCGTGGTTTGTGTCGATGGATGGTTTTCTCTGATGATAATTTCATGATCATTTTGCTCAGCTGTGGGTAATTGAGCCACTTTTTCACCTGACGGCATAGCACTGGATATTTTTTCTGCATAGTCACGAGCCTGTGACTCAGTCAAATCACCCACAACGGCCAGGACAACATTTTTTGCGACATATAATTGTTTATAATAGGCCAGCAGATCACTTTGCTGAATCACTTTTAAACTCTCACGACTACCGCCTGGAGGTGTGCCATAGGGGTGATTTTTATAGAGCGATTCATAGAAAAAACGTGAGGCTTTTTTAGAGGGTGTTTGATCTTCATAATCTAATGAAACAATCATGCGGGCGATTTCCCGCTGTAATGCTTCATCAGGGAAGGTTGCATTGGCTAGTACATTGGTTAATAAAGATAATGCACCGTCGCGCTGTTTTTCATAGCTTAAGGTACGAATATTAACAACTGCCATATCCCGGTAACTGCCGTTACCATATTCAATACCCAGATTAGCAAACTGATCGGCAATCTGATTCGCTGTTAAGGTCTTTGTACCCTCAAAAATCAAACCATTAGTTAACCTGGCCAGCCCTGCCAGCACCATACCGTCTTTGGATTTAAAGCTGCTGTCTCTTGCTGCGCCGGCATCAAAAATCAGTCTGAAATCAATCATTGGCAAACTGTCTGCCTGCTGATAGAGAACTTTCATACCGTTTTTGGTAAACCACTGGGTTATTTTGCCCACCTTTAATGTGTCTTGAGATGCAGTCTGTTCTTTATCCGCTGGTTCACCGGCATTCACATGAGTAATACTCAATGCTGACATTAATAGTGCACTGACTAATAAATTCATGATATTTTTTTTACTTGTTTTTTTCATCATTTTTTTCGATATGGATTTCATCTTATTTCACCTGTCCCAGCTCTTTTTTCTGATCTTTTGTTATGGGCTTAAGAGTGGCCACAGTTAATGTTTTCGGGGTAAAGTATTTTTTGGCAACCTGCTGTATCTGCTCTGCTGTCACGGCCTGAATATATTCAACATAGCGGCTTTCTTCCTGCCAGCCGATACCCACTGTTTCAGCAATACCTATTTTCATCCCCTGGTAAAACATAGAATCCTGTTCATAAACAGCAGATGAAATGACCTGTGCTTTCACCCGGTTTAATTCTGCTTCTGTCACTAAGTTGTTTTTTACTTCATCCAGCTCTTTTAATAATGCGACTTCAAGTTGTGCTGTTGTTGTCCCTTTTGCAGGAATGCCATCAAGTAAAAACAGTGCCTGGATTATGGCATCCATTGAATAACCTGCGCCTGCTGAGGTAGCAATTTTACTGCCTTTAATCAAATTTTTGCTTAAACGTGCACTGTCACCGCCATCGAGTATCCCGGCAAGTAAATCCAGAGCGTAAGGCTCCCATTTGATTTCAGCAGTGTTAACAACCGGTACTTTATAACCCATGACAATATAGGGAAGTTTGGCTTCCAATGTCATTTCTATACGCTTAGTGCCTTTTTGCTCACGCTCTACTCTGGGTTTGAGTTTCTCAATTTTAAAGGGCTTTAATGGACCAAAATAATGTTCTGCCAGGGTAAAGACGGCATCTGGTTCGACATCACCAACCACCACCAGAGTGGCATTATTGGGTGCGTAATAGCGTTGATACCAGGCATTGAGATCTGCCACTGTCATATTTTTTAAATCATCCATCCAGCCAATGGTTGGATTGTGATAGCCGCTATTGTCAAACGCAGTGGCATAGAACTGTTCATAAGTCAGTGATTGCGGCTTATCATCGGTACGCCAGCGACGTTCTTCCATAACCACCATGATCTCTTTATCAAACTCATCTTTGGGCAATAATAAGCCGCGCATACGATCAGATTCCATCTCAAAGCTGACTTTTAAGCGGCTTTTTTCTAATTTTTGATAATAAGCGGTGTAGTCTTTTGAGGTAAAAGCATTGTCTTCACCGCCATTGCGGGAGATGATTTTATTAAACTCACCTGTCGGATATTTTTCTGTGCCTTTAAACATCATGTGTTCCAGTACATGAGAAACGCCCGTGGTACCGCCGCTTTCATAGCTTGAACCCACTTTATACCAGACCTGAGATATAACGACTGGCGCACGATGGTCAGGTTTAACAATGACTTTTAAACCATTTTCTAATGTTTTTTCACTGATCTGCGTAGTCTGCTCTGTTGCTGCAGACTCTTTTGCGATTACTGTCTGTGTCATTGAAAACAGCACTAAAGCACTAAGCACTGTTTTAAAAAATACGCTATGGAGACTAATGATGAAAAATCCTTTTTTTCTTTGATAAATTTTTTGTGAGTTCATATTCTTTGTTGTATTTGCCGTCATTTAGAGATTCTCGTCCTATTCCTTAGGGTGTTGTTAAAAGTATTGGTATACTGGCATAAAATCCAGGATAATATTAAGCTATTTTATTTTAATGTCTATCACTTAGCTACCTAATTTAGCTATACGATAACTACAAGAAGCATCGCCTGATATCATGTTTAGTTTTTTAAAGCGCAATAAAGAGACCAGCAAGAAGCAAAACAGTTCCCCTGATTTGCCC
>WTAX01000059.1 GCA_013139395.1 Gammaproteobacteria bacterium
CGCTGGTTGCTGATGGGCCCTGAAATTGTAAACGTCCCTCGCGGCGCTCAGGTAATTCGCGTCCTGCCTGATCAACAATACGGATCTGATAACCGGGCAATGGCTGACCACAGGCTGCAAATTCAAGGCAGGAGTCATTTTTGCTTTCTTCTGAGTGAGCTTCTGCTTGTGCGATTCCTGAAAGCTGCAGAGCATCACGTTGTACGCAGTCAATCAGAGCACCACGTCCAGGAGGCGGAAATGCCAGGCCAACAGCGCTTTCAGCCAGACCATAGACGGCTGAAAGGGCTTCAGGATGAAAACCATAGTGCTTAAACCGGTTAGCAAAATCTCGCAGTGTTTTTGGATTAACGGGCTCGGCACCATTGAAAGCCATTCGCCAGGAACTGAGATCCAGCTCTTTTATATCCTCATCCTTGATTTTACTTAAACAAAACTCATAAGCAAAATTAGGCGCTGCTGAAAGCGTACCCTTATGCTTATGGATGGCCCAAAACCAGCGTGAGGGATGGGTTAAAAATGTCAGCGGCGACATGAGTACCAAAGGTGAGGCATAATACAGACTGCCAAGCCAGGCTCCAATCAGCCCCATATCATGATATAGAGGTAACCAGCTGACAAAAACATCATTGGAACTTGCCTGAACCACTTGTCCCATAGCACGGATATTAGCTAATAAGTTATAATGGGTCAGCACAACACCTTTGGGTGTCCCGGTACTACCGGATGTGTACTGCAGAAAAGCAATATCCTTACCCTGTACTGGAATCGGTACATACTGATTTTTTTGTTCTCTCAACTCATTTACTATCAGGACATGACGAAGATTGCTTACCTGAGCTTTTAGCAGCTGACCGGGTATTTTTGCTTCTTTGATAGTGATTAATAGTACTGAATCTGCATTATTCAGGATTTTTGCATGGCGGCGTAAATGTTCCTCAAGTTGTGAGGGACGTGTTGGCGGGTAGATGGGCACCGGGATTGCACCGACCAGAAGAATGGCAAAATAGGTAAATAGATAATCTTCTCCTGTCGGCAGCATAATTGCCACTGTCTGCCCGGACTCAACACCATAATCCTGCAGACCTGCAGCTATTTTTTGAGCACCTTCAAACAGATCAGCATAGCTGATAACCAATGGTACATCCTCATCACCATAGAGATAAATATGTGGACGTTGCGGATGTTTTTTTAGATGCCATTGCAACACCTCGATAAGTGTCTGTGCGTGATCAGGACGGGTCTCAATGGCCTCACTCTGAGCCGTTTCAATCTCGGAAATTTTGGCGATATCTTGTATGCCGGGAGATATATCAGGCGCATTCATTACTCCTTGCAGCAAATCTCCTGGTGTTTCCGCCATGGCTAATAATTTTTCTGGTAATCTCACCTGGAATTTTCGTTCAATGCGCTGCAGCAATTCAACTCTGGATAAACTGTCAAGTTGTAAATCCCGATCAAGCATAGTATCCAGATTAACCGAATGCTTAGGCTGTTTTCCATGGTGCATTTCAAGAGCCAGTTGATTAACGATTTGTAGTATTAAATCAGTTGCTTTCGTTTGCTTAAGTGATTTGTTTTTATTGTCTGTCTGGGAGGTCATTAATGGCTCACTGTGGGTAATAACGGTTTTTTATAAGCATTTTTTGATCCTTCAACTTTAAATATACAGGATGATTCGCAATAGCTCCATATTTTGGTCATAAGAAAATTTTATATTTGTTTTTTGATAATTTAATGTGAGGATAATCTCTTGCTTATAAAGTGCCTGCTGTTGATACGGTTATCCTGAGTATCAAACGCGGCCATAATTTGAAAATCCACTAAATTAGACTATACTGGAAAAATCAGCAGAATTATAATCATTCCATAAGTCTCGGACAGGCTCTTAAGAGGGATTGTCATGAAAACTCGTAAATTTACTCGCTATGCTACCGATATTCCTGTTTCCATTGCCATTGATCATATGATTGGTGAGCATCAACTTTGTTTGAAAGATATCAGTCAGGGTGGACTTTGTTTTAATGCACATGGCTGCATTGATCGCAATACTCACCTGGACATTATGATTTCATTGTCTGGTCAATCGTATAATGCCAGCGGTAAAATAGTATGGTCTCAGCCCCTTGATACGGGCCAATGTCAACTTGGTATCATGTTTGAAAAACAAGTGACACAATCTGAGCTGGAAAAAATGGTTCATAGACATTAATGTGACAAAATTGAAAAATACCTCTTGAAGAGGAAATGGGTATATTTTGTTTGCTTACTGTATTTCTAACAATGACAGTGTATTAGGGCAATGAACCAGAATAAAATTGTTAATGCTTTTCTTAATCCTGAATTTTATGACCATTGTGTTGATCACATTGAGTTGATTGAAACGCATATTTCCTGGGTATTTCTTACTGGCCGTTTTGCCTACAAAATTAAAAAGCCTGTTGACTTTGGTTTCCTGGATTTTACCCATCTTGAGCAACGCAAGTTTTACTGTCAACAGGAATTAATTCTCAATAGAAGGTTTGCCCCGAAAATCTATCTGGAAGTACTTCCCATCACTCAAATAGACAATAAGCTCAGTCTGTCAGGCCAGGGAGAGGTTATTGATTATGCGGTAAAAATGCTTCAGTTTGAGCAAAACTGCTTACTTGATAAGTTATTGAAAAAGCACCGACTTGAGTTATCTCATATTGATAATTTAAGTGATGTTGTTGCTGATTTTCATGAAACAATAAATATCGCAGGATCAGATGTTGTTTTTGGTTCAACACTTGAAGTTTTCAAACCAGTTGAGGAGAATTTTTCTGTACTAAATAAAATTCTGCTTGATACTCCTGTTAACAACAACGAGCAGAAAACGCTTGAATCTTTACATCGTCAAATGTTGTCAATGTACCATTCAATCTGTCCACAGTTGCTGGCACGAAAAAAAGAAGGTCATATTCGTGAATGTCATGGTGATTTACATCTGGGCAATATTACTTTAACAGAGAATAAAATACTGCTTTTTGATGGTATTGAATTTAATGACAGCTTTCGTTGGATAGATACTATGAGTGACTGTGCTTTTTTGATTATGGATTTACAGGACCATGAACAAACTATTTTTGCCAATCATTTGCTAAACCGCTATTTGTTAAAGACGGGAGATTATTCGGGGTTAACGGTACTTAAGTTTTATCTACTCTATCGAGCAATGGTCAGAGCAAAAGTTGCAGCGCTTAGACTACAACAACAGGAAGTCGAATCGATCGCTTATGAAAACTCTGCCAATGAATTAAGAAACTACCTTGAACTGGCAAAAAGCTATGCTGAGACTGATATTCAAAAGGATAACATTTTTCTTGCCATAAGCTTTGGGCTATCAGGTAGTGGAAAAAGTTGGGTGAGTTCACAGCTTGTCGATCAACTTGGTGCAATCCAATTATGCTCTGATATTGAACGCAAAAGGTTGTTTTCGAAAGTTTTAGAAGAGTTATATAGCGACTCTACGACACATAAAACCTATACATACTTAATGCAGATAAGCGAATTAGTATTAAATGCCGGTTATTCGGTCATTGTAGATGCTACTTTTTTAGATAAAAAATGGCGTCAGAAATTCCGATTAATTGCTGAAAAACAGCAAATTCCTTTCCATATACTTTCCTGCTTTGCCGAACAGAACACCATAAAACAACGTCTGAGAGCGCGCCAGGATGAAATCGATCAGATTTCTGATGCAGATATCTCGGTAATGGAAAGTCAGTTAAAAAAAATGGACTGTCTTGATATCAATGAAAAAAAATATGAGATCCCGATTGATACAGAGCAATCATTGGATTACCTGTCAATCATGACGCAACTTAAGGACTATTAACTTAAGGACTATTAACTTAAGAGTACCCACAGAGCAAATATCCACTTTCTGAGAAGCTCAGTGCAATAATCAGACAATGGTGGCATATTAGCGTAGGTTCAATCTTGTCTCTTCGAAATCGTTTAAATTAGCAATTGAATTAGAGGCATCAGCCTTTGGTGGCTGCCAGGCCCAACGGAACAGGTGCACCAAGCACCAGGCATCCTGTATTGGTACAAGCTAGAAATAGACAACATAAATATAAACGTTAGCAACAAGGACGCTAAGCAGCATGAATGGCATGCCAATCTTGATGAAGGTCATAAAGCTAACCGGATGACCTGCACGTTCCCCTAAACCAGCCACCATCACGTTGGCTGCCGCGCCAATTAATGAACCGTTACCACCTAAACAAGCACCAAGGGCAAGCGACCACCACACAGGTTCTACCGCATCGGCT
>WTAX01000394.1 GCA_013139395.1 Gammaproteobacteria bacterium
CTTCTAATGCAGCACTGATACCACTGATACCGCCACCTACGACCAATATGGTCTCGTTGGTTGCAACTATATCCGACATCGAATTTCCTCCACGGAGCGGATTGAGTTTGAACAGTTAAATAGATAAACAAGAGAGCTGCCTATTTAACCTGCGAATTTAAATTCTTTTTTGACGAAAGCAATGATACATTTCTAAAGACATAATCACGATATCTATTTAGGGAGAGAAGTGCTGTTTAATCGTGTTAGTTATAATTGTGTCAGATATATTGTGCTTATCAATATTTATTATCTTTATGATTTTGCTCGGTGTTTGTTTCTGTGGGGAAGCGTTTTTCGTTGATTGCCATCTTTTCCTTTGTTGCTGATATCAGGTCAATATCAAGCTGCTCGGCCATTCTTAGCAGGTAAATAAAAATATCAGCCATTTCATGACTAATATCTTTTAATTTTTCACCACTTACATTTTTACTTTCTTCCGGAGTCAACCACTGAAAGTGTTCTACTAATTCTGCCGCTTCAGCAATCAGTGCCATGGATAGGTTTTTGGGGGTATGAAATTGTTCCCAATCACGTTTAATTGCAAAATTTTTTAAGTCATTAGAAAGATTTTTAATGGTATTTGACATGTTTTTTATCCTATAAGTACTTTTAAAACAATAAAATACAAGCTTTTTTTAGAAACGCTATTAGTTGTTAAATGCTTGAAATTACTGATATCTATCTCTTTAGGAGTAGGTTTTTAATATTAAAAAGCATGGTATGTTTAATAATTGCGAAAAACAACCACATAATTAGAGTTGTTAAATGTTAAGTAGTTAAAAATTTTTTAAAGCCAGGAAAAGGATTATAAATGCAAGTTAAAGATATTATGTGTACTGATGTGAAAACATGTAAAGAGGATACACCAATAAAAGATATAGCGACAATGATGTGTTTTCATAAATTCAGTGGCTTACCAGTGGTTGACGATGACAATAATGTCATCGGCATTATTTCAGAAAAAGACATATTATCCAGCATGTTTCCTGATATGAAAGAGATAATTGAGTCAGGTGCTAAGGCTGATTTTGAAGAAATGGAAAATGATTATACCGGTGTTCTCGATAAAACTGTTGGTGATTTAATGACCAAAGCGGTTGCCAGTGTACCAGCCGATATGCCGATTTTGCGTGCCGCATCAACAATGTGGTTGCGAAAATTTCGTCGTATTCCAGTGACTGACAATAACAAACTGGTTGGTATTATCAGTCTGGGTGATGTTCATCAGTCAGTGTTTCAGAATAGCCTTTTGAGCAATAAATCCTAGTTAAACCGTCTTTAGTTGAGTGGGGACTGAGTCTGATTTCAACATAGCTTTTTTTGCCTGCTATTGATAGAATACGGCCGTTTTGAAAAAAACACACTTTTGAGCAATTAGTAAATAAAAACTAACTTTTTAGTAAAAGTTAGTTAGCGATAGTAAAAGAAGGTTAGCAAATAGAATGTCGGCTGAACAAATAAAGAAAGATAAATATGTTGAACTTACCTATGCGATTTTAGATGCGAAAGGTGAGATTAAAGAACGTGTGGATATACCTGTTAAGTATATTCATGGTCGTGATAGTGGTTTATTTCCAAAGATTGAGCAAGCACTTGAAGGTCAGGAAAAGGGCGCTCGTGTTGAAGTTTCTTTAACACAACATGAAGGTTTTGGTCCCAGTGATCCAAATCTTATTTTTACTGATGATCTGGCTAATGTACCGCCTCAATTTCATCAGGTTGGTGCCGAAGTTGAAATGCAAAATGACCGTGGTGTTGCAAAGAAATTTACTGTTACAAACATTGCAAATGGTAAATTAACAGTTGATGGCAATCACCCTCTGGCAGGTCAGACTATTAAGTTTATTGTTACTATCGGTGAAGTGCGGGATGCGACTGATGATGAGTTAAAGCATGGCGTGACACAAAACTTCTCAGTAGATGGCGGCACAGTTCATTAATCCGGATTCTGATTATTATTTATACGTACCAATAGATTAATGTGTATTTTGAGTTAAAAAATGGCAACAAAAGCAAATATAAAAATTAAGGACTTTTCCGATACCGACGTATGGACAGTCCAGCAAACATTAGAAGAACGCTGGGGAAAGGGTAATACTGAGACTCAGCTATCTGATGTTGAAGTTCGCCTGCGTTCTGCCGATAGAGAGCTGTCAACTTGTCCTGCGATTTTTTGGGAACATGAAGACAGCAATTTTGTTATTTTTAAAATAGGTCGTTCAACTTATAAAACACAGTTCTATTACAAAGGACGCGATCAATATGGTACTGCTGTACCGAGTTTCGATAATATCCTTGATTGTGTTGTGACGGTGTTACAGGTTCATGCTGATTTGGAAAGAGATAAAGCTCAGCAAAGTAAATAAATTTCTACCACCTTGATTATTACTTAAAGAGCAATAACAAGCATTCAGGGTGTTTTTCAAATTCAATCAATTTAATTTAATTTAATAACTTTTTGGAGTTAAGATGACAAAGAAAAATGCATTTTACGCCCAGTCCGGCGGTGTAACCGCAGTAATTAACGCTTCTGCCTGTGGTGTTATTCAAACAGCACGTAAAAATAGCGATAAAATCGGCACAGTCTATGCCGGCCGTAACGGTATTATTGGTGCTTTAACTGAAGATTTAATTGATACTGACCTTGAGTCCGATGAAGATATTGCTGCTTTACTGCATACGCCTTCTGGTGGTTTCGGCTCTTGTCGCTTTAAGCTAAAAAGTCTTGAAGAGAATAAGGCTGAATATGAACGTCTGATCGAGGTATTTAAAGCGCACGATATCGGCTATTTCTTCTATAATGGCGGTGGTGATTCCGCAGATACCTGTCATAAAGTGTCTCAGCTATCTGAAAAAATGGGCTATCCAATTCAGGCTGTTCATATCCCTAAGACGGTTGATAATGATTTACCTATTACTGATAACTGCCCTGGTTTTGGTTCAGTGGCAAAATATATTGCTGTTTCAGCTTTAGAGGCGAGCTTTGATGTTCGTTCAATGGCAAAAACATCGACTAAGATTTTCGTTCTTGAAGTAATGGGTCGTCATGCAGGCTGGATTGCTGCAGCCGGTGGTCTTATCGAAGATCAAAATATTCCTGTTGTGATCCTTTTCCCTGAAGTTGAATTTGATCAGGAAAAATTCCTGGCTCAGGTTGATGCTAAAGTAAAAGAATATGGTTTCTGTACCATCGTTGTTTCCGAAGGTGTGCATTGGGCTGACGGTCGTTTCCTTGCAGAGCAGGGTACTCGTGATTCTTTTGGACATGCGCAATTAGGCGGTGCCGCTCCGGTTGTTGCCAACATTATTAAAGATGCCCTGGGTTACAAATTCCACTGGGCTGTTGCTGATTATCTGCAGCGTGCAGCACGTCACTTATCTTCTAAATCTGATGTTGAACAAGCGTATGCTTTAGGTGAAGCGGGTGTTAAGTTTGCCTTAGAAGGTGATAATGCCATTATGCCGACAGTTGATCGTATTTCTAATTCTCC
The DNA here is from genome assembly GCA_013139395.1 of Gammaproteobacteria bacterium. GTDB lineage: Bacteria > Pseudomonadota > Gammaproteobacteria > GRL18 > GRL18 > GRL18. The sequence goes on from WTAX01000394.1 coordinate 3,534, forward strand.
TTATGAATGGAAAATTGGTAAAGCACCATTGTCAGAGGTGGCCAATGTTGAAAAGATGATGCCTATGGACTTCATCACTGAAGATGGTTTCGGTATCACTCAGAAATGTAAAGATTATCTATTACCTTTAATTGAAGGTGAAGATTATCCTCCATATGAAAATGGCTTGCCAAAATATGTTGTTTTGAAAAATCAAAGTGTTGCTAAGAAATTACCAGACTTTGAACTATAAGTAATAAAGAAAGGCTGATTTGTTTAATCGGCCTTTTTTTTGTAATTTTTTATATTTTATTTAGAAAATTACTCTCTGAATTAAAACTTACACCATATTAGGGTCCATTGATGTTGATCAATGAACATTGTGGGCTTTTGA
>WTAX01000017.1 GCA_013139395.1 Gammaproteobacteria bacterium
TTATCTGTCGTGGCATTGGCTTCTCGGATAGCAGCTAAAGTTTGAGGCCCGACAATCCCGTCAACTAATAAGCCATTTTTCTGCTGGTAAGACTCAACAGCCGTTCTCGTGCCGGCAGCAAAAACCCCATCAGCATCAATTCCCAAAGCCTGCTGCAGCTCGGCAACCTCCTGACCCCTTGAACCCTCTTTCAGTAACATATCAATCTCCTTATAATCTCTAAATGGAATATTTTATGAACCCGCCAGGTTGAAAATTACCACCAACGATCTTCCTAATCAAGTTCTCCTGGGAGCTCACTAAAACAGCATATCGCCAGAGCATACTTCAAGACGGTCAGGCATTATTCGTCCTCTTCCTCAGGAGACCACTTTGGTTCTGAGTATCTTCATCATTTATAAGGGCGTTTATGAAGGGCAATAACAGCCCTGTCACCAGCTCCTGATCCAACAAACGCGCCATATCAGTCACAGTGGATAACATGGGTCAGTCGCGCTTGTTTTTCAGGCTGACATAAAATATCCAGTGTTGGAGTATCATTCCTTTTACTGATTTTTTAGCACATTCAACTTGAAGAACTGGTGGGTATTTATGACTCAAAATGAAAAACGGCTCAGACAAATTGCTGTCAATGACAAGCCTTGTCCAATATGAAATGCCCTTTTGGTCAATGGGATTCCAAAGGAAGATATGTTGTCTCTTTTGGTCATGGAGGTTTTGGAGGAGCAGGAACGCTCTTCCAAATGGTGATCGAACGTCCACAAGTTCGCTGGTGCAGCAATGATTCATTGCCTTGAATGTGCCACATAAGCTCTTGCCTGAGAATGGTTGCATAGCAAGCATTTGAAGCCTGGCGCATCTCCTGAGGATAGAACGGACCGGAAAACGTCCTTCTCAAGATTTTCGATGTTGTAGTTGTTGCATTGTTGTAATACAGTCGACATCTTGCCGTCATCCTTACTCAGCACCAATACCGAAACCATATTGCTACTGCTTATCATCCTATACAATTAATATAGCAGTATGACGGATGACAGGTTTTTTTGTTTCTGCACTCAACACAAACTATGCAGCACAATAACCTAAATATGGGACAACACGATAACCTAAAAATAAGTCAACACAATAAGCGAATTATCGCACAGCGTAATAAGCGAACATTCACCCAGTAGAAAGGTTAGTCTCCTGTTAATTCAACAAACCATTCCAGCGGGTTTTAACATACAGGCTGTTTTTCAAGAAAACACAAATAGCAACGCATACATTGCTTTTCATCAAAAAACCACACCACATACCAAAAAGCTGTTTATTTGTTGCTTTTAAAGAAAAAAGAAACTAATATGTTTCTTATATTAAAAAAGCAACATATTAGTTTCCTACGATGAAATCATTACTTGAACAACTAAAAAAACGCAGATTAGCCCTCGGCCTAAAGCAAAAAGACATGATGCTTCGTATCGGCGTATCACGCCAGCAGTATCAACATTTAGAGTCCAAGGGCAATCCCAGACTAAACACACTTGAACTCATTGCCAAAGGGCTTAAAAGCGAGCTGATGTTGATCCCTACAGAAAAGCTGAACCTTGTAAAAGAAATTCTGGAAAATGACGCATTATCGTCTCCAACGCTAAAAAACAAAGCCTCCAAACTAAGTGAGGAAAGCACGCTCGCAAATGATCCATGGAAGAATTTACTAGAAGGTGAAGAATGAGTACAAACGATCCAATAGACGAGATTAACGTTCTTAAACTTACCTTGCATGGAAGGCTGGTAGGATATTTGGCTGGCTTTCAAAACGGTCGTAATGTTTTGAGCTTTGCGGATGAATTTAAGGGTGATCCTTCACGCCCAACATTCAGCCTGATTACACACCCAAATTTTCTTCATTCAGAAAAGCTCATGTCACAGCCATGGGCTAGAAACCAGAGATTACACCCCTCCTTATCCAATCTACTCCCAGAAGGTGCATTACGGGAATTGATATCCCAAGGTTTAAAAACGCATATCGACAATGAATTTCAGATTTTTTCTTATCTCGGTCAAGACCTGCCCGGCGCATTGGTAGCTACACCGATGGAACCCCAAGATGTGCCAGATACTGTGCTAACCACCCATGGCAAAGCCAAAGCCATAAAATTTGATGGCAGCGACCAAGATAATAAATTTTCATTGGCGGGCGTTCAAATGAAGTTTTCCATGAAGGAAAAAGATGGTCGCTACAACCTGAGTAAAAATGGCGAGCTAGGTGATTGGATTATCAAGACTCCATCGACCAAGCATAAGTATGTGCCTTTAAACGAATATACGGCAATGCACCTTGCGGCTTTGGCAGGTGTAGATATCCCGGATATCAAGCTTATTGAGCTTAATAAACTGGACAACCTGCCACAAATTAATCTGCCTGATGAAAAGCTGGCTTTTGCCATCAAACGATTTGACCGTAAGGGCAATACAAGAATTCATATGGAAGACTTTGCACAAGTCCTGGTGAAGTATCCACACGAAAAATATAACTCTGCCAATTATGAGCAAATCGGCAAAGTGATTTACGATTTCTCTGGCGATGGCTTAGCCGATGCCCAGCAATTCGCCAGACGATTATTGGTGAATATATTGCTGGCCAATGGTGATGTCCATCTGAAAAATTGGAGCCTTCTTTATCAAGATCAGGTTACGCCAAGACTGTCTCCGGCCTATGATATCGTCACCACTAGCGTTTACATTGATGATGAAAAGGAATACGCCTTGAATCTTGGTAAAACGAAAAAGTGGTTTTCAGTGACCAAAGATAATTTACAGTATTGGGCTGATAAATCCGGTATTCCCTGGCGCACGATAAAACCGCATTTGGACGACACCATGGAAAAAGCACGATCTTTATGGCCTGACGCCTTAAAAGATTTACCCATGGGAGACGATCATAAAGAAAAGCTCAAAGCTCACTGGCAAAGCCTCCAGGCAGAATTCCAAATTAAATCAAAAAAATAAAAGCTGCTGGTTAACGAAAGAATAAGATCAAGCAGGTAGAATAATCATAACTACTAGAATATAGTGAAATTCACTAACGGGTGCTTTTTGCTCGTAAGTGACTGACATAAAACCGTGTTTCGCAATGAACTGAAACGTCCTGCTCTATCAGAGAATGTTGTTGGTAGCGGGGGCAGGATTTGAACCTACGACCTTCGGGTTATGAGCCCGACGAGCTGCCAGACTGCTCCACCCCGCAACAACAAGACGCGAATCTTACGGACTT
>WTAX01000159.1 GCA_013139395.1 Gammaproteobacteria bacterium
ATTGCATATCAGCCAGTAACTGGCAGGGATGATACATATCAGTCAGGGCATTAATGACAGGCACTGAAGAATATTGGGTAAATGTTTCCAGCTTCTCATGCTCAAAGGTGCGGATCATAATAATGTCCACCATTTTTGATAAGACCCGGGCACTGTCTTCAATCGGTTCACCACGACCTAACTGGGTATCTCTGGGAGAAAGAAATAATGCGCCGCCGCCAAACTGCAGCATCCCGGTTTCGAATGAAACGCGAGTGCGGGTAGATGATTTTTCAAAAATCATTCCCAGCATACGGTTTTTTAAGGGTTCGTAAATATCGCCATCTTTCTGCATTTGTTTCAGTACAATGGAACGATCGGTCATTTTTTTCAGTTCATCACTGGAAAAATCCATTAAAGTCAAAAAGTGGCGTAATTTGTTTTCAGTTGTCATTAGTTAGTTTCTCCTGCGCAGCAGGTTTCTTTAGTTATAAAAGGTGTTATAAAAGAGTTAAGAATTTGTGTGTTCTATAATTAATTCACTCACAATGGCTATTATCTCGTCTGCCTGAGCATCTGTGGTGATCAATGCCGGCAATAAACGAACCACACTATCAGCGGTGACATTAATCAATAATTTTTTATCAAGCGCTTTTTTAACCAGTTCAGTACAGGGGCGATCAAGCTCAATACCAATCATTAAGCCTTTGCCTCTGATATCGAGGATTTTTCCCTGCTCAATTAATGTTGCCAGAGCGGTTTTAAAACCCTGTTGGAAATAGCTGCCCAGCTCTGCTGCACGCTGCTCCAGATTTTCTTCCTCAAGGGTGTGAATCGTAGCCAGTGCTGCGGCACAGGCCAGAGGATTCCCCCCGAATGTTGAACCATGAGTGCCGGGGATCAGAATCTCGGCCGCAATGCCTTTGGCCAGGCAGGCACCAATAGGAAAGCCATTGCCCAGGCCTTTTGCTAAAGTCATAACATCTGGAATAATATCGCTATGCTGGCTGGCAAACCATTTTCCGGTTCTGCAGATACCCGTTTGTATTTCATCGAGTATCATCAGATAGTTATTTTCATCACAAAAAACACGTATTTCTTTTAAATAGCTGTCTGGCGGTGTTGCTAAGCCGCCTTCACCCTGAATGGGTTCAACCATGATGGCAACGATATTGGCATTGTTATTAGCCACCTGTCTGATGGCGTCCATATCATTGTAATCAACATGAATAAAACCGGGTACTAAGGGTTCAAAGCCTGCCTGAACTTTAGCATTACCTGTTGCTGACAGTGTTGATAGCGTTCTGCCATGAAAACTTTTGTTCGCGACGATAATCGTTGGCAGATCAATGTCCTTGGTATGGCCATAGCGCCGGGCAATTTTAATGGCTGCTTCATTGGCTTCAGCACCCGAATTACTGAAAAATACCCGATCCATAGCGGATAATTCGCATAACTTATCAGCTAAAGCTTCCTGATTAGGAATACCATAAAGATTAGAGGTATGCATCAATGTGCTTGCTTGCTCACTGATTGCTTTTGCCACTGCCGGATGGCTATGACCCAGACCGCAAACAGCAATACCCATGAGCGCATCCAGATAGCGCTGACCTTGTTCATCATAGAGGTAACAACCGTCGCCCTTGACAAAACTGACCGGTAAGCGGCCATAGGTATTCATAATATGATCAGACATTGAAATAATCCCTAAATTTCACCTAAAAAAGCTTATTTGCTATAAAATAACTTCACTCATCACTTAACATAAGTGACTAAAACAAAAAAGCAGTCGCTGAGACTGCTTTGATGTAAACCGACCATTATATTAATTTTATTGTGTAATATCAATACCATTACAAGGTGCTGATAAAAAAGCCGATTGAAATTGTTAAAGCAATGGAAACCAGAATGTTGAGCGTAGAAAAAAGAAACAAAGCCTATTGGGATTGGATAAATGAATGTAATCAATACAATCCAGATGATTATATCCCCTTTTTTATCGACACATCAGTGTTGGGTTATATACACGTAGAGAACGCATATCTTTTTAAATCACAGGGTTTTGAGAAAGAGAATGCTATTTTTTCATTTTCACAATTTCAGGGTCAGGAGGCTATTACGTTTCATGAAACAATTAATGATTTTAACAGCCGAACTCAGGCAGCCAATGAGGCAGCACAAAGCTGGTATCAATCCGGTGTGATTTCTTCCTGGGTTGATGAGCAATATGATGTCAGCACCGGCTTTAATAAAGCATCATTCTTCACCATTGAACGTGCAGCTTCTTCCTTATTAGGTATAAAAAAATATGGTATACATTTAAATGCCTGGGTCGAAAATCAGGGAAAAATGTATCTATGGGTAGCTAAACGTGCAATGGATAAGCACACATTCCCGGGAAAGCTGGATCACCTTGTTGCCGGCGGTCATGGTACTGGTTATTGTATTGAAGAAACCATGATTAAAGAATGTGCAGAAGAAGCGAATATTCCAGAACATATTGCGCAGCTATCCAAACCGGTTTCTATGGTGTCTTATGTGATGGATAACAAGCAAAAGTTACAGCAGGATAATTTGTTTGTCTATGACTTACAATTAGAGCCTGATTTTGTGCCGGAAAATACCGATGGTGAAGCTGAAGAGTTTTATCTCTGGCCGATTGAAAAAGTATTAGACTGTGTCGCCGCCACCCGGGATTATAAAATCAATTGTAATTTAGTGATTATTGATTTTGCCATCCGCCATGGTTTTTTAAAACCGGATGAGCCTTACTATAGTGAAATTTGTTCTGGCTTACATCATTCAGAGCTGTAGGTGTTTTTTTAGAGCATAACGAAACCCTGTGCTATTATTGAGTGTTATCAGTGAGTTTCGTTTAACAGGATGTGTTGATAGGCTTTTTTAAACTCGCTTTCTTCTTCTGCCTGAAAGACTAAAAGCAATTAAGCCTAATCCTAACAGCACGATACTATGAGGTTCAGGGATCTGATTAGTATCCGGGTTCTTACCACTGCTATTGCTGTAAATTAACTCAAGCACAACATCGTTGTAATCTTTATCCCCGCCGTTATATAAATCTTCAAAGCCAACAAAATAACGATTAGGATTATTATTGTCATACCATGTGACCATATGATCAAACGTATCTCCATTTTGCCCTGGATTCGAGGTGAAAAGATTATGTTGTGGTGTTAAAATTGCAAGAAGGTAATCACTGTAAAGTATATTTAAAATGTCAATGCTTTCGTTGTTGTTAATAGAGTCTTCAATTACACCAGCAGCGATTAGCCCTATAAAGTCAGTGCCGTCAGTTTTTGTAATGCCAAATATATTATTAAAGCCAGCTTGTTTACCAATCACCCTAATGCTGGTTAATCTACCCTGTGCTGTTCCCCAGATAATATCATTGTTGTCGTCAATTCTTGTATAACTTGTTGAACCAGCATAGTTATCCAAAATGGACTCAATGCTTTTTTCATTGCCAGGAGCTGCATATATCGTAGTAGCCTGAGCATTGGTTAAAATGATAAATTGAAAAAGAAACAGGGTTAGAATAATTGTTTTGTTAAGCATATTGTTACCTCCTTTTAGCTATTTGTTCTATTTAGCTTAGCAAGCACCATGCCAGTTTACTGTTTGCATTTAAAAGCAACAGGTTATAAATTTTGAAATAAGTTGCAATGATAATACTGTTTAAAAAACTGACACTATTGTTTGTTTCTAGTGTCGCATTTTGTTTTCTTTTGATGTTCTGTGGCCGGATTTTGTGTTTCGAGGGGTCTGAACGTGTTTCCTGTAAATGTTACAGAAAATTTACAGCAAATTAGTGTAAGAAGTGTAAAAAATCCTGACAGTATCTGTTTTTTTCTTATTAGCATCATATTGCCAGAAACATCATGTATTTTTTGAATTATATTGACACTTTATAGTAAAGGCCTAAAAATAGGCCATTACACTTAGTTAACACAGGATAAGCTAGAGTAAGAAAACAACAGTAACTCTAGCTAATGGTTCAATATGAAAAAAATTATATTTTTATTATTAGTTATTTTCTTAACTGGTTTTATGTATCGGCGTGACAACCCAATGGGTACGTTAAATCCCGGTGTCGGGAAAAATATTGTGGATGTGCATGTTCATGTGGCTGGTCTAGGCTATGGTGATAGTGGTTGTTTTGTCAGTGAGCAAATGCGTAATAATATTCGTTTCCCCTTTTATTTATGGGCAATGGGAGTCACTGAAGAGGAGTTGATGAAACACGGTGATCAAATTCTCTTTAAGAAACTCAGTAATCAAATTGCCCAATCTGAAACAATCAAACAATCAGTGATTCTGGCGCTGGATGGTTATGTTGATCTTGATGGTCAATTAAATCGTACAGAAACACAACTGTTTATACCCAATGATTATGTGGCTAAGCAAACTGCGTTGTATGACAATCTGCTGTTTGGTGCAAGCGTCAATCCAAATCGAAAAGATGCTTTGCAGCGTTTGCAAAAAGTGAAAGAACAGGGCGCTCTATTGATTAAATGGATCCCGTCAATTATGAATATTGATCCATCTAACCCGGATTATATCCCGTTTTACAAAATGATGGCGAAGCTGAATATTCCGTTATTGACACATACTGGAATGGAAAAATCATTTGCCAATGCCCGTGATGAATTAGCGGATCCCAACCGTTTAAAACTACCATTAGAACACGGTGTGACGGTGATTGCTGCTCATATTGCAACCACAGGAAAAAGTGAGGGTGAAGATAATTTTACCCGAATATTACCCATGATCCGCAACTACCCGAATCTTTATGTTGATGTCTCCAGTCTGACACAAATTAATAAGCTTAATTATCTGAGCAGGGCCTTGAAGGAAGAAGGCTTAACTAAAAAAATGATTTATGGTACAGATTGGCCATTGCAATTTTTTCCATTAATATCACCCTGGTATCATATTAACCATATTAGTTTTAAAGATGCTTATACTATTGGCGGTATAAAAAATCAATGGGATAGGGATGTGGCATTAAAAACAGCGTTTGGCCTGCCTAAAGACGTTTTTTTGAGAACTGAAATACTGTTAAATAAATAAGGATAACAATGTTCTGTGAGCTTTAATTGTGTGATATTATGTAGAGTATCACACAAATAGTATGACGTTATTTCACACAATAAAACTGCTGAATGACTTGTAAACGGTTGAATTAGTGCACACTATATTTCTTGTTTTTGTCATTTTTTAACTCCTGATTCAACTCAAAAGTCGCAGTAGTATTTTCGGAGTAGCATATAATGACTCATTATCTAAGCCGGGTATTTACTTTTTTTCTGTTTTTTTTATTTTCTCTTAGTGCACTGTCGGCAGACACGATCTTCAAAACACCACCTTTTTCTGGTTCAGGGAACTGCTCTGATTGTCATGACGGGCTGATAGATACATCAGAAGAAGATGTGTCTATTGTTCAGGACTGGGGCAATTCCATGATGGCAAATGCCACTACAGATCCATTCTGGCGTGCTAAAGTGGCCTCAGAGCTGAAGCGTAATCCAGATTTGGCAAATGAAATCAATGATACATGCAGCAAGTGCCATGCGCCGATTGCCCATTATGAAATTACTGAAGTACAGGAAGGCGAAATCACTCTATTTGGAGAGAGTGGTGTACTGGATCCTTCACACGCTTTCTATGATGAAGCTATGAATGGTGTCAGTTGTACAGTATGCCATCTGATTACTGATGATGATAGTTTAGGCACATTAGAGGGATTTTCTGGCCAGTATAAAATTAATAACTCTATAATTAATGGCTCTATAGATATTTATGGTCAGTTTAGTGATATCGAGACTCAACAAATGATAAATAAGACGGGTTATACACCAGAATACAGCGCACATGTTTCAGATTCTGCTCTATGCGCTACCTGCCATAATTTAAAAACGCCTTTTGTTGATAATACTGGTGAAATAATACCGGAAACAGAAGCAGACTATTTCCCTGAACAAATGCCTTATACTGAATGGGAAAATTCAAATTTTGATGACTCCGGCGACACTCCCCAAAGTTGTCAGGACTGTCATATGCCTAAAACGACAGCTAAACTATCCAATACACCGGGATGGCTGGAACCTAAAGATGGTTTTGCCAAACATCATCTGGCTGGTGCCAATACAACCATGTTAACCCTGCTGAAAGATAATGCTGAGCAATTAGATGTCATCAGCTCAGATCTGAATTCAGGCATTGAGCGTGCGCTTGCCATGTTGAAAAGTGCGGTAAATATAGAAATTATTTCAGCCTCAGTCAATAATGGTATTCTGGAAGTTAAGGTAAAACTAGACAACAACTCGGGTCATAAAACCCCCACGGCTTATCCATCACGGCGTATGTGGCTGCACTTCAAGGTGACTGACAGCAATAGCAATATTGTCTTTGAATCAGGCAAGATAGAAACAGATGGTTCTATTACGGGTGCTGATAATGATTTTAATCAGAGCGTATTTGAACCGCACTATAATCTGATCACTTCACCCAATCAGGTGCAGATTTATGAAACGATTATGGCTAATACTGATGATGAGGTGACGTTTACATTACTGCGCAGTGCCTACTATTTGAAAGATAACCGGCTGACACCCAAAGGTTTTGATAAGTCGGATGTCAATCTCCCAAATGATGTGGCAGTAAAAGGACAGGCAGCCAACGATGCTGATTTTAATCGGGGTAGTGATGAAATTATCTATCGTTTTCCTGTATCGGTTGCGGGTGAATTAGATATCAGTGTGTCGTTAAATTATCAAACCATTTCACATGGTTTTTTACAGGATCTATATGATGATAGTGGACAGGTGGGACAGGTGGATGATTTTAAGGCAATGTATGATAAGCAAAGTTTAAAACATGAAGTCATGGTCAGCACACAAAGCACGGTTATCAGTGATGGCGGGGGCGTATTACCTGCTATGCCGGCGATAATCATGTTGCTATTATTGTAAATAATAGGGATTTATCCATAAATAGGCGAATGAATTCGCCCCTACAATTCTGGGCTTAATAACCTATTGAATTATTACCTGATTTTTTCTGTAGGGGCGAATTCATTCGCCAAAAAAAGCGATTAATAGATGATTACTAGTTATTTTATTGAGAATGATCTTATGCATAAAAAACACTATTTACCCTCAGTTTCTTTATCGCTAGTATTGTTTGTTTTAAGTGTTTACAGCTTTAATTCTCAAGCTGCAGAGACAGATGCCGGCAAGTCTCTGGCAAACTATACACCGGTTTTAAGTACTGAATTTAAAGAATTATTGCATAGCGCAGATTTAGCAGCCGGTGAAGAATTCTTTATGCGTAAATGTTCTTCCTGTCATGATGCTTTCCAAA
>WTAX01000472.1 GCA_013139395.1 Gammaproteobacteria bacterium
AAAAACAGCTTCAAAGATACTTGGTTTAGTCATCGATCACACAAAAAATTATCCAATTTAATTTCACGTTTAATATATCTGTATTTAAGAACATTTGATTTTAATATTATCTCTTTTCTAATCTCATCCGACAATCAATCTGGTGGTCATTCAACCACAATGAGACTTTCAGACAATTAGGTGCACTATAGGTGCTAAAATGACTTATTCAGTCTTAACTTGCAAAAAAATAGTTTATGAATAGTGATAATAAAGATTATTTAGCTGTGAATGAAGGTTGATCTTATGAAGCTCTAAGTACAAACTAGTTGTTACCAAGCAGATCAAAATTAGTAGTTTCGTCCCTGAGCAGCTATTCGAATAAATTTAATTGGCTAAATATATATGTGAGTAAGCAACAATTTCATAATAAAAATATTAAGCATTCAGAACTATAAAAACGGTCGCTCATTGTACAAAGCCGCTATTCGAGTAATTTTTACCAAGCTCTCGTCAGATAGAAAAGCAGTAATTCACTTTCGTCCCAAAGTACTAATTCCGGGATGAGTCTTCATTTAAAATTCAGACATAAAAGTGACAATTATTTGTTTGATTTATATAACTCCCCCTGCAAATACTGTTGTGTTTGGGGTATGAGGGAGAGTTTGCAGCATGTATAATAATTTCCCATGATTACTTTTACCGCAATTTTACTTGATATGGATGGCGTACTTTTCCATGGTATGAATCCTATTGATGGTGCAATGGATTTTATGCAAAATATTGAGCATATTCCTCACGTCTTTATCACTAATAACCCAATCAGATTACCTGAATCAATGGCTGATAAAATGGCTTAAATTGGATTTAAACGACCTGATGAAAAACTTATTATTACTGCAGGTGAAGCAACAGCAGTTTGGCTTTCTCAACAAAAACAGGACTTTCGCTTCTTTGCCATTGGTGCTGATGGCTTACGCAAGAGTTTGCAGAAATATGGTTATGAGGATATGGATAATGCAGATTATGTCGTCATTGGAGAAGGTGAAGGGATTGATTATGCTTCAATAACTACTGGAATTAATTTAATCCTCAAACAAGGTGCTCAATTGATTAGTACGAATCCGGATACCAGTGTTGATGCTTTTTATCGTGGTAAACGTGCAATTATGCCTGGGGGTGGTGCGCTGGTAGCACCATTTATAGTTGCCACTGGCAAACAACCCATCACCATCGGTAAGCCAATGCCTTTATTGTATGAGATTGCATTACAAGAATTAAATGTACCTGCTAATGATTGTCTGATGATTGGTGATCGACCTGACACAGATATATTGGGGGCTCAACAACTTGGTATACAAACCGCTTTAGTACGAACAGGTCGTTTCGCACCAGGGGAAAAATTACCAGATGATATGTCAACACCAGATTGGGATGTAGACAATTTAATGCAATTGAAAAATTCACTTGGTCTGTAGGTTAATTTGGATAACAATCAATGCTCATAATAAAAGTATCGGATGTGAAGCAGTTAGAAATTATTGTAGAACTCGCTGATACAATATGGCACGAGTATTTTACTCCCATTATTGGTAAAGCTCAGGTTGACTATATGCTGAAAAAGTTTCAATCAAAAGAAAGTATTACCCAACAGATTCACGATGGGGTTGTCTATTTCTTATTGATGGAGGATACCGTACCTATTGGCTATGTTGGTATTATTATCAAAAACAGTGAATTGTTTTTGAGTAAGTTTTATATTCTATCAGCTGAACGTAATAAGGGATTTGGCAAACAAGTTATTAAATTTCTTGAGCAATTGGCTCTTGGCTATGAACGCCATAAGATTAGCCTGACAATCAATAAAAATAATATTAATACCATTAAAGCTTATCAAAAAATGGGATTTATTAATCTGGGAGCTATTGTTCAGGATATTGGAAATGGGTTTGTGATGGATGATTATAAAATGGAAAAGAATATTTAAAGGAGTTCACTATCGTCCCTTACCTGTTATTTGAGAAAATTTACCCTGATTATTCTCAGCTTAATAAGCGGTAACTTCATATTGAGATAAAACCCATTCTAAAATTAACGCTCTTTGTACTTTGCGGTAATTGAGCGATTTTCATTAGCTCACGTTCGAAGTGAGAAAGCAGACATTAAAAACTAATGAATTTTCATACTTTTGTGTTTGCTAAAAAGGCAAGATAGTACAAATAGCGGTCATATTTAATAATTTTTGTGCTGGCTAAAAGTGACTTCATTGAAGGGATACAGTCATTTTTATCTCATACGTTTTTGACCTAATATAGTCATTCTATCCTGTTGGCATTGAATCTTAGCCCAGTATTGAAGATTCCACATAGCGTTAATTTTATTTTTTATCAAAAAGTACTTAATTTGACGTACTTTGTCTGTTGAGTGGCTTAATATGTCAAGCTGTTTAGTTCAATCATCAGTATAGTAACTATAAAGTAATGTGATTGAGGAAAAAACATGAACACAATAGATTCTAACAGCCAAGCTTATGTAAATTTAGTTCAAAAGTCAGTACATGCTAATTCATTGAATCAAGTTGCTGAAGCAAAACAGGCCGGTGATCCAGTCGATGTGGAGCAACTACATCAATCTAACCAATTTATACGAGATACAGCCCGTGAGACTGGTGTAGAGCTCTATTCTCAACAATTGAAAAAACAATCTTTTGAGACATATGTTGAATCTTCACAGCAGTTGAATGAAGATGAGGAAGAAAATAGTAGCAATGATTTGGTATATACATATAACCCCCAAGTAGTGAACGACTCATTGCAAACAGCGCAAAAAAGAGCTTTGGGTGTCTCTTTGTATGAAAACTTAAGTCAGCAAGCGAACAATAACTCTTTACAGGCAGATTCTAATTCGCTTAATGTTTATGTCTAAACATGATTAGCCCAGCACTTCATTCGGGCTATGCCCCGTCCACTGACGATAAGCCCGAGAAAACGCACTGACTTCAGAGTAGCCCAGCAAAAAAGCTATTTCCGTAATGGTTTGGGAGCCACTTTTTAAATACTCATTGGCTAATTGAAGTCTTGTATCAGTCAATAATTCTCGGAAAGTGATGTTTTCATGTTTTAATTTTCTCTGCAACGTACGAGTGGACATATAAAACTCTGATGCAATGTCTGTATCCTTGACCTTACCGGTAGGTAATCTCTCGATGATTAGGTTTCTTACTTGAGTTGATAATTCACTTGGCTTTGCCTCCTTTATAAAATAGTCCAGTATTTTTGTTTGAATACTCAATAATTCCGGATTGTCACCAGGAGACTTCTGGTATGCCATTTCTTTTGACAGGATAATTTGATTCTGTTTTTTTTGCTCATGGATATCACAGTGAAAAAAATCTTTATAGCGTTTTTTACAGCCTTGAATCCCATGACTAAAGTGAATGGCTTTGGGGTGAAAAGTATCACCATTATTTAATCGACACATTTTAACAAGGACTAACAGAAAGGCTTCCAATTGTTGTGGTAGTGGTTGGGAGGTTGCCTTGAAGATTACGCTTACAATCAAGTCTGACTCAGTCTCTTCTACTTTAATCATAAGGTGGCTACCCACAATATGAATATAGCGCTCCATTAACTCAAATGCTGTTTTCAAGTTTTTACTGGATTGCCAGGCATAACCTAATGCACTGGTGTAAGATGGATGCCATAACTCAGCCACTCTTAATGGCCAGCACTTATCTTTTACAGATTGATTAATGATTTGCCATAAAGCAAAAGCTTTATTTACAGGTATTTGTTTGTGTAAATTATTATCGTGATCAAGTTCCAGATTTAATTCCTGAAAAAATGGTTCAGGATTGATCTGATAGCTCTCCAGAACTCGCCAAATAAGATTTGTGGCTGAAGCAGTTAGGGTTTCCAAAATGCATTTACTCCAACTAAATTAAATATTGTATAGAAGGGTTGTCGTGTTTTGTCAACCAACTTGGCATAATTTGATAAGTTCCATGGTATTGTCAACTTATTTTCATTTGCCAAGAAACTCCCCTACTCCATAAATTTCAGGCACATGTCATCTCAGACCATTCATTGAAAGCTCGAAAACGAAAGAACCTATAATTTTCCGCTCTCATTAAGTGACGTCCCAGATTAAATAAATTGTTGATCTGTCCATGAACCGATAAAAATAATTGTGCCTGTTTGTGAGATTTAAAACCTCTCATTTGTCGTTCTTGTTGCCTCGTTCGTTGATGTGAATTCTCTTCTCGATTATTTGAATAACGTGCCTGAATATGAGTAACGGATGGCATCAATTCCTCTTTAGCTAAACCATAACTTTTGAGTTTATCAGTCATCAGTTTATATGGAGTTCTTTCCTGAGCCTTCAGTAGTTTCTTGAAAAACCGTTGTGCGGCCTTTTTATCTTTACGTTTTTGTACCAGAATATCAATGACATCACCATCCTGATCAACGGCTCTCCAGAGGTAATGCATCTTTCCACGTATTTTTATAAAGACTTCATCCAAAAACCAACAATCGCTTTTCTTTCCATACTGGTTTCTCAGTTTTTTCGCATAGGTCTTACCAAACTTCAAACACCATTGACAAATGGATTCATAGGTCACTTGAATCCCACGATAAGCTAAGATATCTTCAATGTCTCTATAACTTAAAGTGAATCTATGATAAAGCCAAACAACATGACTTATAATGTCTTTTGGGTAACGATGTCCAGAATAAAGATTGTTTTTTGGTTTCATTGGAAAAGTATGGCATCATTTATTCATTCTTGCTATTAACTTGACAGTACCGTTATAGGCTCTGAATGTTGGGGTAAAACCAGAATGGAATGATAGCCAACATCGCACTCAGCGGCTTGTCTGGTGGCATAGATGAAAACAAAGACAAGGCTTGTCATCACCATTCTCTGGCCATCTACCAGCCACGGCTTCGCCGTGCACGATGCTCCTGCGGTCATGTATTTTTAGTTGCTTTCTCCTGTAAGGGGCATGGAGTTTACCCATTCTTTACTCATTTAGAAATGAACACAATTTTGGGACACTTATCTACTCAGGTCTATCAACAACTATATAAGCAAGACTATCACCCTGTAAAGCTGGCTTAAGATAGGTGCCATTACAATCAAAGTAACTAGCTCCTGATACAGTAAGTGAACTGCAACCACTTGGCAAAGCAGAAATGACCGTACCAATAGCAAGTATTGGAGCAGCAGGTGCAGGCTGCTGAACAACAACGGTCGTAGCAGGTGCAGGTTCAACATAAGTGGTTGTAGGTGCAACATAGGTGGTTGTGGGCGCAACATAGGTTGGCGTCGCAATAACAGCAGCAGTTCCAACAGCAGTACGTCGGCGGGTTCTTCGTCTGACACCCGCCACACTAACTGGTGTTAAAGGTCGCCCGATTCTTGCTTCAGCATCCTGTATTATACGAAAACCAAATTGTGTCGATTCATCAAGGTCACCGGCAAAAAGTAGAATTGTCACTGCGGACAAGACAAAGAATTTACTTAAAAATTTCATAACAGTTATCCCATTTTTATTTCTTTAAATTTTTATCTGAAATCATCGAATGAATTATGATGAAGGCGATACTGAGAGCAAATCAATTTTTTCCGCGCCTTTGGGTGGTATAAAATCAAACAGTGAATCTGAAATATCAGGATTTATATTCCATTTCATATTAACCTCATAGCTTGGGCTGCTGGTTATCCATCTTGAATTAATGACGTATTTTACTGGAAGCGGCTTATCTCCAGTCTGAATCCAGATCTGCCAATCAACTTCTGAGTTACGAAACGCCAGGTGATGGCACTCAACACCATTAATCATACTTTTACTGACATAAAATGCTGAAATTAGTTCGTTTGATAGTCGCTCATAACTATCACTATGAAGCAAATCAACACCAGGAGTAGTGATGTTAAATTTTGTTAGTGTATAATCCAATGTCTCGGATAATGTAGGGTGGGCATCAACACTGGCATAGAAACCTAAGTGCTGAGCGTTCACAGTCAGCGATTTACCATCATAGTAAAAGCTTTGTTTGGCAACATCACCCAATCGAGAGGCAAATAATTTATTGGGGCGTTTTATCACGACCTTGTTAGCATGTTCTAACATAATCTTCTGGCCAGAATCGATAACCGTTTCTACGGTTGATTGTGCCGTGATTTCAAATTGCTTAAGTCCAGCTAGATATTGGCTCATTTGTTTTAAAATTTTATCTGCTTTTGGTTCGATATCGGCTTCTTCTGCAAACACAGAAGATGATATCAAACTGAACATAATCAGATATACGCTCAATAAATAACGTGATGTGCTTAACCTATAGTGCATGGTGATTCCTTTACTCAGAGTGATATATACTTCAAATAGCGTGTTAATTGTAGGGTCGAATTCATTCGCCTGTTCATGACTGATATCAACTCAGGCGAATCCCGTTATGGGTCACACAGTATGTTGTCGCCCCTAAAAACATGCTGTCATCAGTTAATTACTAAAAACGACGGCGATCTTGTCTGTCATCTACACGATCACCCGTGCGATCTCGCCTGTTCTCTCGGTTATCCTGACGATTATCTGAACGACAATCAGGGCCATCACCCACGCAATCTCGGCGCTCTTCACGAAAATCCTGTTTGTCATCAACCCGATCACTGGCATTATCACGACGATCATGTCGTCGCTCTACACCACGAGTAACGGGGCCAGCCAACATAATAGAAAGACCTGTTTGTGTTGTTTCCTGAGTGAGTATTTGCAGCAATTGAGAATCAGTTGAAAAAGCATTTTGACCGAAGGCCATACAGATAAATCCTATATAAACTATAGGGTTTTTTATGATATTCATCGTAGAATTCCTATAAAGATTTAAAGTTTAAATAATGTACTAATCAACACATGACTTAATTTTTTTTAACTTCTGTTAAAACAAAGTATAACCTTAAAGAAAGCATTTATGATAGTTATACATATTTTAAGTGTCAAAATAAGGATAGCACCGTATTCCCTCTAAGGGTAGATGTTGGATGAGCTTATTATGTTGTAAACATTAGTTGAATAACACGTCAAACACATAGCCATTTCACGCCATTTAAAAGAATACAAGAATGCAGCAAAAAAAAACACTGGATTTTACATCTAAAAGTGATCACGATGAGTAATTTATTTATTATCAAGCATTATTTTTAAAAAACTGTCTATTCTGCTTGAAATTATTAGTTTTAATTTTTCGAATATGACCGCTTAGTAAACACAGAAAGTGAATTAATAATTTTATCAAGATGTCCGGAATATGCTAATGCTGTTGAAAAACTCTAAAATTTAATTTGGCTAAATTTCAGCCTAAATTGATTCTTTTCAAAAGTATGGTTTAAATGTTGTGTATGGAACTGTGTAAAGTTCTCTACTGAAAATTAAATCCTTTCTGATGGTTCCTCATATCTAAGAGAACAAAGTCTGTTATAGAGGCTAAGATTTTTTCACTATTATCAAAAACCGAGTTTTTCAACAGTATTTGCTGAGTGCTGACGATTTATCCCATCAATTTATTAATGATTTGAAATGGCTGCTTACTGGAAAGTTGAGAATTATTCTTAGTTATATTGAATGGCTCCTTTAGGTGGCGGATTCAACTGGTCGATGCAACACTTTATTCTTATACTATAAATAAAGTGAGGTATCGAAGATGATATACAGAACACGAATATATTATTCAGATAAACAAAAAGAAGAGATGTGGGATCGTTGGCAAAAAGGAGAATCCATCGCATCTATTGGCCGTTCATTTGAGCGTGGTGCTAGTTCAATTGG
>WTAX01000165.1 GCA_013139395.1 Gammaproteobacteria bacterium
AATTGCACTTGCCTAAAGATTATCTGCATATTCTGGCGAGAGAAAAAATTATTGAAAAATTGGGGCGAGGTCTCTATCAATGGCCTAATAGCGATCAAGGTCAATTCCAATCTCTAATTGAAGTGAGCAAACTTGCTCCTAAAGCAATTGTTGCTTTGTTATCTGCTCTTAATTTTCATGAAATGACAACACAAAACCCCTATGAAATATGGCTTGCTATTGATCGAAAAGACTGGCGTCCAGTCATATCTTATCCACCTGTTCGTTATGTTACTATGTCTGGTGATGCTTTGCATGAGGGTGTGGAGAAACATAATATTGACGGTGTTTTAGTACAGGTATATTGCCCTGCTAAAACTGTCGTTGATTGCTTTAAATATCGCAATAAAGTTGGTTTGGATGTTGCTTTGGAGGCACTTCGTGATGGTTGGTTAGCACATAAATTTACAATGGATGAATTACTTAATTACGCAAAAAATTGTCGGGTGGAGAAGGTAATGCAACCATACCTGGAAAGTCTGATATGAAAAAAAATAAATTAGCATGGAGGGATGTCAAAACTATTTTAGCGGATAAGGAAAACTCTGAGATATTTAAACTGATTGGTGACCTATATGCGTTGAGTGATGAAAATAAAACATTCGTTCATTCACGCTATTCAATTGGTGATAATCCCCTTAAACCTTATCAAGATATAATCTCTGATGCACTTTATCCTGATGTGATGTGTAACCAACCCATTCAATTATCTGTAGGAAGAAAAGCCATATCAGATTATTTCAAAGCTACAAAGAATAAAATTGGACAGCTTGAATTGATGTTTCATTATGTTGAAACTGGAAATCAATTTACTCTTGACCTTGGAGATATAGATGAGTCTTTTTATTCAAGCCTTGAATCCATGTTTGATCGAATTTTGTCAACAATTAAAAAACAACCAAAGGACATTCAAATACGTTGTTTACCTCGCTTAGAAAATATTGTTGATTCAGTCCACGGGATGGGATGGGGTTATTATGATTATTTAAATCAAACTTTTTATGAATTTAAGGCTAAAGCTCAAGAGACTGAGAATTGATTTATCCAAGCTTGTATTATTTCTATCGTATCAACATTATCAATGGCATAAAGGAGAGCAATAATGTCTTTAAAGCATTTAAAACAAAGCTCATGGACAATTGAACAGGCCAACCAACAAATTAATCAGGAATATGATGAGCAATATTGGCAATTTTTGATCAGGTTAACTGATATCAAAGAAGTGATATGGAATGATAAAAATAATACGATTGATTTTGCTGAATACATTCCCCTAAAAACACTGATTAACGAAATGCTTGAAAGGATTCCAACAGATGAGTTTATGGTTGAAAAATGTCATGTCTGCCAGCATTATTTTAACGCCAATAAAGAGGATGGTATCTTTGGTGATACTGAAAAATTGGCACACTTTATTTGTAAAAAATGTGCTGATTCATTAACTGCCTGGGAATTTTATCAAAATCACCTGAAGACATGACTTGAAGAAATTGCTTTTATACAACAAATATTGTCTATTTGTACGGATTTATTCCGTACAATTGATTTGTTGGCTGTTTTGCAGTAAACTTTCATTAAATTACTGTGTTCAATGACTTAAAACTGGAGCATAAAATGTCAATAACACGATTTGATATGAGATTAGATGATGCTATTAAGTTAAAAGCAGAAAAGGCTGCAGCACTGCTTGGTTTAAAAAGCCTGACAGAATATGTTTCTAAATTAATGGATGAAGATGCTTCAAGAGTTATCAGTCAACATGAAACGATAATTGTTGAAGATGATGTGTTTGATCGATTTATAAAAGCTTGTGATAGTGCTGGTAGTCCAAACCAGGCATTGAAAGATGCTTTAGAATGGACCAAAAAATCTGGAATTAAATGACGCTTACTTCCTGGTCAGATAAATTTATTGAGTTGGACAAAACCATACATGACAGGGTTTCTTTTGATTGTGGTGAATTGGAATTAAACCATTTTATTAAAACTCAGGCACTGAAACATATGAAAGCGGGGATAAGCAGGACGATGATACTACCAGCTTCTTCTTTATTACTAAATGGTAAATATCCAATATGCTCATTTTATACAATTGCCCCCAGCTCTATTAACCGAAATACACTGCCTGAAGGTATTGCAAAAAAACTGCCTCATTATCCAATCCCAGTTTTTCTTTTGGCTCAATTGGCTGTTCATAAAAATGAGCAAAGTAGTGGGCTGGGTAAAATAACTTTAATCAAAGCATTGGAATATTTGTATGAGATTAATTCACATATGAGAGCTTTTGCTATTATAGTCGATTGTCTAAACTCTAATGCTGAAAAATTTTATTTAAAATTTGGTTTTGAAAAATTATATTCAAACAAAGGCAGAGTTCGTTTATTTATACCAATGAGAAAAGTGGCTGAATTATTCTCATCAGAGGGGTAAGCACTCTTTTTACTGTTTTATGAAAATTGGTAGTTAAAAAGTATCAATTTATTAGTGTGGTAGAATAACTACCTTTCGTTGTTTTCGTAATTCCTTTGGTGGCAAGGGTTGTAGCTTGTTTGCGAAGAACTTAAAATCCCTCGGTGGCAACACCGTGCCGGTTCGATTCCGGCCCTGGGCACCATCTTATATTTATATTATTCAATGTCTTACAATTATGCTATTTTCTTTTAAAGAATATTGTTCTTGCCTCAAAATTAACCTGTCTACCATTTTATCCACCATTGGGTAGAAGAAATTAATTAGGTTTATAGGAATATCATTACTGAAAACAAATCTGTTTTTAAATCAGAGGTTGTCATTTTTATCGTAGGTATTAGAATCACTGCACTGATGCCAAAAACTGGAATATTTAGTGAATTCTAATGAAAAAACTCAGGTGCTTACCAAATTTGTTATAGTTGCGATAAATTGTTTTAATATTCCCATAGTGTATGTAGAGAATTGAGAAAATGACTAATCGTTATGAGACTCATGGAAGTCCCGAAGGACAATATCAACCAGATTCAAACAACCAAGTATTGTTAAATAAGCTTGCTATTACTGATGTTGATGAAATGAATATGGTTGAGCTGGAATTGCTTGGTCAACTTTATGAAAAAGTTCTGGCGGAAGTTACTGAAGATCAAATTATTACAGTAGCTGATTTGATGGAATGGCATCGATCCTGGTTGGGGAATGTTTATGATTGGGCAGGTAGAGAACGCTCAGTTAATATGGGAAAAGGTGATTTTCATTTTGCAGCTTGTGCATTTTGCAGCTTGTGCACAAATTCCAAGGTTATTGTCTGATCTTGATAAAAAATATTTAGCTGTTTATACATCTTGCAAAGGTTTTAATGAGAGTGAATTAGTAGAAGCTATATCAATAATCCATGTGGAATTTATTCTGATACATCCCTTTAGGGAAGGAAATGGTAGATTGTCTCGTCTCTTAGCAAATGTCATGGCATTACAGGCTAATTGGCCTGAGCTGGATTTTACTGCTCTGGATAATAAAAAGGAGATGTATATTTCAGCAATTCAGGCTGGTTTAGAGTGTAATTATGAAGCGCTTAAGTTATTGGTTACGCAAGTGTTACGTGATAGCAAGAATGCTGCTTCTTAGATAGTTTTTCTTCTATTGATTTAATAGCTTCGCCCGTTTCGATTGCTGTTGAACTGGCAAGCGAACGAATGCGCATGGCATGGGTTGAAGAATCATCAGCTCTAAGATAAGTATTGGATTGTTTGAGAGATTTTGTTTTCATATCCATAATTGTACCCCAAATGAACTGAAATTTATATCTAAAATTAGAGTCTGTTTAAAGAATTATATAATTTCGTTATGTTTTAAGTTTTAGGCAGAAATTAAAGCCATTCTTCAATGTCCTGATGACCTATAATCGATATGATTTCAACTGTTTCACCGTTAACTCTGTAATAAACACTATCTACACCGCACACGCTTCGCCGATATCCTGGACGAATAAAGTCAACGGCTTGATATAATAAAGGTTGCTCTGCAAGTTGTTCGAAATGTTCGAAAAAGTTGTTGTAATATTTATCTGCCTGAGCTTCTCCGTATTCAATAAATCCACGCATGTATATACGCTTTAAATCAGCTTTTGCTTCTTGTGTTAGCCTATAAATTCCCATTTTTTCGCATTTCTTCCTTGATCTCAGCGAGAATTTCATCACGACTTTGTGTTATGAAACCGCTTTGTTCAGCATGAATTAATCGTGTTTGTATTTCTTCGATTTTACGGGCTTTGCGAATGAGGTCATTCACAACCTCGCTCTTGCTAGTGTATTCCTCACTATCAATTTGTGTTTTCAGCCATTTATCATTAGGTGGTGTTAATGAAATACTTTGTCTGGTCATTGTTTGTCCTCCAAAGGTTTAATGATGTAATATTACATCATATTTACACCAAGTTCAAGTGGTTGTGAAATATACTCTGGAGCTCATTTTTGTGTCAGAAATACCGGGGTTAAACTCAAATATTTTAAAAATAATAATAATTATAGGCCAGAGACAAAGTAACTGGTTTAATAAATATTCAATAGTCATACTCTAAGTATCATTATCTGAGTATTTATAAACAATTTTTTGAAATAGCTGGGTGATTTGTAATTTTGTAATTTTATAGAATTACTATATCTTTTGTTGGTGTTAAATAGTGCTGTATTTAATACTGGTGTTACAAACACCTTTTTGAGTTTTTTTAAAATCTTTAAAAACAATCATCAGGTGGAGAAATAAGGGGCAATAGATATTCGCCAGGGTCGATGGCTATGAAATGTGAAATTCGCCAATATTAAGCGGGTTTTGAGCACCATCCACACCCGACAGGCCAATCATGAAGACAAATGCACAGGCCGATTCTGGAAAGGGCGTTTTAAGAGCCAGGCGCTACTCAATGAACAGGCCGTACTGGCCTGCATGACTTATGTTGACTTGAATCCTATTAGAGCCACATTGTGTCAATCGCTTGAAGACTCTGAATTTACCTCCATAATGCAACGCATAGCACAGATAAAACAACAACCCACACAGACTACAGTAAAACTGGCTGAGTTTATTGGTAGTTATTTTTATATTGAGTGAAATTGGTATTATTATAGGGAAATGAAGACTGAATTTTGTGTTTAAATGATGGATGTCTTATTCATTGTTAAGTTATGGCGATTTGCAAACCGTTTAGCTGACTTCTGGATCTCCTGGGCTGCCGGTTATCCCATAAAAGACAGCTAATCCGGTTTCAGATTCTATCCGGCATCCCTCCTGCGCCGACTGCTGTTAGCTAGCGGTTCCGGGCAGGGTTTCGTATTCGAGAGCGAGATACTCATCGAGGCCGCCAGGCTGGGTATACAGAGCCATGCTGTACCTATCGACTCTATCTATCGTCCGGGCGCCAGAAGAAGCCATTATCGCCCTGCTCAGGATGCCTGCGAATCGTGCGCATGGTTGGGTTGAAGTTGCTGCGTCGCGGCATGTATCCCCTTGGACTGCTAGCGCCTTGCATTTCCTGCCAAAAACCTGATAATTAGTATTGCCATTCTGACAACCTGTGAGAATCGGGTGCGCCCGGATATGGACTATTAATTATCACAAACAAGAAGGAGATCGAAATGAATAAAGTCTTCCAGTCGAGAAATCTG
>WTAX01000006.1 GCA_013139395.1 Gammaproteobacteria bacterium
GTTTTCTTTGTCAAATACTATAGCACTCAGACCGTTGCCAGATGGATTTTCGTCCAACACTGGCTGCAGAGCCTCTGGTGTACCAATAGAAAGTCTGACTGGCTCACTGCGAACCGTTGTTCCATCCTGGTTTGTAGCTCTGACAAAAAATGATACCGGACCTATGCCAAACATTCTGGCTGGAATGGCAATTCGCCATTGTGAATCATTTATCGTTGCTGCTCCGAGCATGGAATAGCCGCGAAAAACCTCAACTTTTTCAGCCCCCGGGGCCGTTCCGGTGATTTCAATGGTGTCTTGGTAGGTTATTAATTGACTGATATGATCAACATAGACCCGATGATGATTGTTAAACACCTGCGTAATAAAGCGGGCAGAGGAGCGTGTTTCGATATGACTGTCTTCTACGGTCACCAGTCGAATCTCGTGGCTGCCATCTTCAACCGTCCGTGTATCCCACAAAAAAGATTTATCGACAGGCACATCAAACTGGTACTGGCCATCGACCCAGAACTCTATTTTGCTGATAGCTTTTCCTGGTGCTGGTTGGATTTCAGCTTCAATTGTCACGACTTCGGACCATGGGTGCATCAGTTGTGGTGATTTCAGTTTGATATCGGCAAATGCTGCAAAGGGGCGGGCCAATGGATCGCCGACAATAATAAGTTGGTAGGGTACCCGGACACTTTGGTAAAAAGACTCCGCAAGGGAACAGCCATCAGCATACCAGACGTGAATCAATGGTACTGGAAATTTTTCCTGAAATGAGAAAGGCTCTGCTACGGCACCACTGGATCCCGCTGCACCGTGGCGGAGAAACGCAGTCAGTTTGGTCTGCTTAGCTTTATTAAAGTGCCCGCCATAACTGGTGAGAGACTCAGCAATAGCGCCTGGTAGCAAGAGGCTGTTCGTATCTTCCCATTTAAATTTAGGAAATCCAACCACGGCACCAATCACATCAGTCCTGGCAATTGGAATTATCCCGTTTTGATTATCAGTTCCCTTGTACAGCACTTCACCCTTACGGTTGCGCCTGGCAAGCTCGACCAGGGTGACCGGGAAGAGCGGCTGTCTGGTTTGTGAGCGAATATTGGAATTTTCAAGTAGATAAACAGTGCCATCTGGTTGGGAGGCGTCACTGAATGCCGCTGCAGAGAGATAATTCATAATTTCAGGAAAGCTGTTGCCTCGGACGCCAGTGTAAGCCAGCATCGTCGACAGATAGTATTGATTCAGGGCATCGCCAGGGTCCCAAAAAAGCAGATCTGCATTTGACCAGACATAATGACTTCGAAATCCGTTAGTGAAAAGGAATGGTCCATAAGCTGTTTCCATCCTAACCAGTAATTCCTGAAACTTTGGCTCCAGGTGAAGCGACTTAAAGTATCTGTCTCTGGTGGTACGCAGACTATTGGACCACCCGTAATCGACTGCCATTGTCAAACTCTCAATCGCCTTGTTCAGCTTCTGTGTTGCAGCCTGACTGCGGGCCAGGTTATACCAGTTCTCAGGATTTTCAGGATAGTTATCCAGAATTTTTTGATAATTTTTTTCTGCTGCTACAGAATCTTTGTGATTTAGATATTTTCGAGCCTTGTTTTTCAGGCGCTTGATCTCTTTTTTGTCCAGCTTGGGGAAGGAGACAGAATGGCTTGAATGTGTTTTTATTCTCGGGCCTGCAAAATCTCTGAAGTAATAGTTTTCCCCTAAATATCCAATATCTCCCACTTCAACGCGTCGGGCAAAATACGACATTGATGTCAGTGAGGCGATTTTGCCGCGATATTTATCTTTCTTGAGATTTTTGGCCTTAAGATCAGAGGTGAAATCAACAGCGTAAGGAAAGTCTCCTGAATAGGTGATGACATCAATCTCCTCTCCTAGCTTATGAGAATGAATAAAATCTTGTATAGGAGACCAGATTTTTTTGCGAAAATCCTCAATTGAGATGGTGTCCATAGAAGGCACACCATCCAGCCAGACGATATGATTTTCCGGAATATTCCGCAAGTGCACATATTCGTTGGCAATTCTCTTGGAAAGCTGGGAACGGGTATTGACCACAACCAGAGTTGTTTCAGGGCTGCCGCCTGCTATTGCATAAAAAGGCAATACCAAAGAACAAGTCAATCCAAGAAGGATTATCCTGAATATAAATATATGCACATTATTCTCTTGTGGCTTTTTAATGTTTGTGCCCAGTTTAATATAGCCGTATCTAGCTGCGGTTGATGAATTCATATTCTATCAATAAAATCATCAACATAACAAAAAAGAAGCGTTTAAGAATTTAAGCCAAAGTATAAATGATGAAGACACTGATTTTGCTCACCACCCATAAGATAATCAGTATTCACAAACTTTTTTTAAGCTATATTAGAGAACCATAAATGTCGGTTAATGCTGAACAGTACACATTCGATCACCCCATTTATGTCTATCTGGAACGGCAGGTCAAGTGGGCGGATTCAACTGGTCGATGCAACACAAGCATTAAATCTTTCCGCCGGTGTTTCATACCCTAATGTCTTACGTGGCCGTTCATTCATTTGACGAGCCACGGCATTGAGTTTTGCCTGAGAATGTAGTGATAAGTCAGTTCCTTTTGGAAAATACTGTCTCAGTAATCGATTTGTATTTTCGTTGGAACCTCTTTGCCATGGACTATGTGGGTCACAGAAGTAAACTTTAATGTCAGTTTCCATCGTAAATCTTTGATGGTCTGTCATTTCTACTCCTCTATCCCAGGTCAGTGATTGATACAGTTCACTGGGTAATTTTTTTGCCTGCTTTATCAGTGCTGATACGACACTATCAGTGCATTTGTTTTTAACCTTAGCCAGCATAACATAACGTGAATGTCTCTCAACAAGGGTTGCTATAAAACTGTTTTTTGAACCTTCAATCAGATCACCTTCCCAATGGCCAGGTACTGCACGGTCTTCCACTGAAGCAGGTCGTTCATGAATAGACACTGTATTTGGAATTTTTCCAAGCCCATGATTTTTTAAGCTGGACTTTTTTGGATATCGCATCACTCGTTTTGTTCTAAGATACTGAAGTAGCTCTTTTTTTAATACGCCTCGAGTTTGAATAAATAAGCTTTTGTATATCGTTTCATGTGACACCTGATTGTACTCTTCTCCAGGGTATTTTCTCTTTAGCCAACCGGCTATTTGCTCAGGTGACCAATTTTTTTTGAGCTTTCTTGCCACATTCTGATTTAATGTCGAGTAACAAGACAATTTACAGGGTTTGGGTCGAAGAGCTTTATCCCAGGCTGCTTGTTCTGCTTGCGCTGCTCTATAGTTATAATACCCTCCATTACGATTAATTTCACGACTAATCGTGGAAGGTGAGCGACCTAAATTAGAAGCGATGCCACGCAAGGAAGAATGACTGGCAATCGCTCTTGATATTTCTTCTCGCTCTAACAATGTGAGAGCAAGTATTGAACGTCGCCGTGCTGCAGGACGGATACCTCCTGTTCGCGAAAAGATGCCAGAAATTGAACCGTGACCACGCTCAAATGAGCGACCAATAGATGCGATAGATTCTCCCTTTTGCCAACGCTTCCACATATCTTCTTTTTGTTTTTCTGAATAATATATTCGGGTTCTATATTTCATCGTTGATACCTCACTTTATTTTATAGTATAAGAATAAAGTGTTGCATCGACCAGTTGAATCCGCCGTCATGAACCTGCTATTTCAAGTTATGGAATATTTGGCCAACTTATTGGTTAATATATAAGGTATGGCCATTTTATGGTTCAAAACTCTATTT
>WTAX01000456.1 GCA_013139395.1 Gammaproteobacteria bacterium
TATGCTCTTCAACAAAAAGCTTCAACATATCAAGATAAAGTTTTTCGTCATTTTCAAATCGATGTAAAGCACTGTCATAATTAAATCCTTTTAAAGCGGAAAAATCACAGACTAAACGAATAATAGTTTGGTCTCCTTCAAAAGACACTGCTGATTCAGCTTGCTTAGTGTCATTATCTGACAGCTTATCGATTTTTATCCAGCGTGCCATAGTGGCAAACATTTTATTAACATTAATGGGTTTGGATATGTAGTCGTTCATACCTGCTTTGACTGCTTTTTCTGCATCACCAACCATACTGTTTGCAGTCATCGCTATAATAGGCAAATCACTAAATCTGTCATCCATTCTGATTTTTCTGCTGGCTTCATAGCCATCCATAACAGGCATTTGAATGTCCATTAAGACACCATCAAAATCATTTGATTCCAGCAGCTCCAGTGCCTCCTGACCATTATTGGCCAGAGTCACTTTTATCTGATTCTTGTTAAGGAGCTTCATCGCCAGCTCCTGATTAAAGGCATTATCTTCAACCAGTAAAATATTAGCGCCGGCTATAATTTTTGCACTGTCCATATACAGAGGTTTTGTTGTTTTATTATCTTCCAGCCTCTTTTGACTTTGCTCTATATTTTCAACTTGTTCAAATTGGGCCGTAAAATGAAAGGTGCTGCCCACACCCAATTGGCTTTCGAACCAGATTTTTCCTCCCATTAATTCTGTTAATTGATGAGAAATTGTTAATCCCAGTCCGGTTCCACCAAATTTTCGGGTAGTTGATGTATCTGCCTGACTAAAAGACTTGAATAATTTACTTTGTTGTTCAGGACTAATACCAATACCATCATCCTGAACAGAAAAATGTATCATAATGATATTATTCTCAGGTAAATTTGCCAGTTTTGCTGAAATTACCACGTTGCCATTCTCTGTAAATTTCAACGCATTATTAGCAAGATTAATTAATATTTGATTCAAGCGTAAAGCATCACCAATTAAGACTGCAGGTATATTTTTATCAATATCGAAGCTTAACTCGATATTATGATTTTTTGACTTATCACTGAGAATATTTCTGATATTATTAATAACTTCCTGAAACTCAAACTCAATAGTTTCAATTTCCAATTTTCCCGCTTCGATTTTTGAGAAATCTAAAATATCATTAATAATATTTAATAGTGATTCTGCAGAATAATGGACTTTTTCAATATAATTGCGCTGTTCATGATTCAGATTGGTTTCAAGTGCAAGATATGACATACCTATAATAGCATTCATAGGTGTGCGAATTTCATGGCTCATATTAGCAAGGAAATTACTTTTATCCTTACTGGCCTGTTCAGCCTGAGATTTTGCTTCTAATAGTGCTTTTTCTGTTGTTTTGCGAAGGGAAATATCCTGGAATATAGAAACTGAACCAACTACTTCGTTATTTTCATAAAGAGGAACAGAAATAATTGATACCGGGAATAATGTACCATTTATGTGGGTGAAATATTCATCCTCAGAAACATACTTTATACCATTTTTAATACTTTTATGAGTAGGACACTCATGTACCGGAACAAAAACACCATCGATTGTTTGAAAATGAATCAATTCATGCAAATTCTGCCCGACTATATCTTCTTTTTTCCAACCCGTTAAGTGTTCGAATTCAGGGTTAACAGAGGTGCAAATTCCATATTGATCTAAAGTATAAACGCCTTCTCCCATAGCATCCGTCATGCTTTGTAAAAAACGATGACTTTTATTAATTTCTTCTTCCATTTTTTTGCGGCGCGTAATATCAGTTCGTATCGCAATATATCTAAACGGCTTATTTTGACTATTTAACAGAGGAACAATGGTGGCATTAACCCAATAAAAATGTCCATCTTTTGCTTTATTTTTTATTTCTCCCTGCCATATTTCACCCGAGGCTATTGTTTGCCAAAGTTCTATAAAAAAAGCCTTTGAATGCTCGTCTGATTTTACTACGCGATGATTTTGTCCAATTAATTCTTCTGCTGAATAGCCGCTTATTTCACAAAAACGCTCATTGACATGAATTATATTTCCTTTTACATCAGTGCCGCTGACAATAGCATGTGAATTAAGTGCTTTAATCTGAAAATTAAGTTCTTTACTGGTTTCACTCAGTTTATTGTTGGCAGTCTGAACTTGCCTAAGAATAAAATAGCCAAACAAAAGCACTAAAATCATAATAATAAATGATAAGAGTATTTGCACATTAGTATAGTATTTTTTACGTTCTAAAAATAATTTTTCATATAACTCTAAGCGCTGCTGACCCTCATAAAAAAGTCGATTAGCATTTTCTATAACACGTTCAAATAATGGTGATATTAATTGTAATTGCCTTTTCACATTGACTACTTTTTGCTCATAACTCACTTGAGTGTCTTTAAGGTCACGCTGTTGTATCAGAACAAATAATTCATCAATCATGACTCTGACTTTATGGATTTTAGGTTGAAGTTCAATGATTTCTAAAATATATTGCTCATCTGTCTGAGATTTTTTATAGACAATTTTTTGTTCGACAACATTTTTGTCAATTAAATTAAGGCGTTTTATACGATTGATTTCACCACCTGCAGCCAGTACATCCAATGCATGATTTAACAGTTTATTTTGCTGTTCTAATTTTTCTTTAAAATTATTTTGTCTTTGTCTTCCTTTAGATGCAGCTAATTTATAGGTTAAGGTTTCAATTTTTCTGATATCATCATTAATAATATCTCCTATTTCCAGTCTTATATTTTCTGTATTAATTTTCTCAAGATGCTCATTACTAAGGCTTGTGAAATAATATTCCAGAGTAGCAAGAAGGACAAAACCTAATAAATAAAGGATCAACTGGAGATAAATTCTGGATGACTTAATAACCGTTTCAGGTGCTTCACTAAAATTATCAGATGAAGTGTATTCCACTTAATCCTCCTTTTTTACAGAAGAATCAGGCAAAGCAAAACCATAATTAGAAAAAATAGCCCGACCATCAGGTGATTTTGCAAACTCCATAAATTTTTTTGCAATATCAGAATACTTTGAGAAGGTTAATAAATTAAGCGCAAGGCGTTTTGGTTTTGCTTCTTCCGGCTTTAGAGGTATGACATCAATCAACTCTTTATTGTCTTCAAAATAGGCCGTTGCTTTCCAATTGATAATAATATCTGCATCGCCATTTTTTATGGCCTGATTGAGAGTTCTTGAGTCACTTGTCTGGTATATTACATTGTTAACTACTTTTTCATAAATTCCTTTCTTTATAAGAATATTCTTTGTTTCTCTGCCAATACTTCCCATTTCATAGCTGGCAATAACAACAGAAAGGTTTTCATCATACAAGTTATTTAAATCAGCACTAATATTTTTAGGATTACCTTTGGCAACCATCATGGCAGCCTGATTAAAACCAAGATCAACATAATCACTTAATAAGCCCTCATCAAAATGACGTTCTCTATAAGAATAAGAGCCTGGTAGATATAAGTCACCTTTTTGGCTGTTTTTAAGGCTTTGATATAAGCCTTCCGACCCACCCTGAGAGATAATAATATTAATCCCTTCATGAGCTGCTTCGAATTTTTTTGCAATGTCACTAATTGGTTTTACCATAGTGATACCACAATAAATTAAAATATCTGTTTTCTTTAATTTATTGTGGTTACTGTTATCGCATGAAGTTAGACTAATTAAGAAGAAAAAAGGGCATAAAATAAATAGTAGAAAAAAACGCAAGTAAGAAGATATAAACATGAGGTTATCCTTAAGTTAAAGTTACCTTAAATGGTTTTTGCAACACTACCGGCAATGTATTTCAACGATACTAAAGATGATTTATCTGAAACATCTTTCACACTAATAAAAATCATGTGGAGACATGCTGCTTTTGTAATAATGTATGCATATCATTGCTGGTTAAAGGACGGCTATAATAATAGCCCTGAATCCACTGGCAGCCATTATCAATTAAAAAATTCTTTTGTTCCAGAGTTTCTACTCCCTCGGCAATAATATTGAGATTTAAGCTTGTTCCTAATGCGATAATCGCTTTTGATATTGCTGCATCGTCCTCATCATCAGGCAGGTGCATAATAAATTCACGATCAATTTTTAAGGTATCAATAGGCAAACGTTTCAGATAGGACAGTGACGAATAACCCGTACCAAAGTCATCAATGGCAAGACTAATTCCTAAAGCTCTAATCTGCTTGAGTGTTTTAATCGCTGATTCAGGGTCATTCATAATACGCCCTTCTGTAATTTCAAACTCCAGCCAGTTTTCACTAAAGTGGTATTTTTCAAATAAGGATTTTATAAAATCTATATATTCTTTATCATGCAGCTGCTTTATTGCTAAATTAAGAGACAGCATACCTGGATTAAGCCCTTCCTGATACCACTGTGAAAATTGCTTCATTGCAGTGTCCATAACCCAGCGATCAATTTCTACAATTAAGCCGGTCTCTTCTGCAAAAGGAATAAACTTATCGGGGGGGAGTAATCCAAGCTCTTTACTTTGCCAACGGATCAGGGCCTCCATGCCAATCAGTGTATCATTGCCGGCATCATATTGCGGCTGATAATTAATATAAAACTCTTTGTTATCAATAGCTTGTCGCAGACTGCTTTCCATCACAACTCGATCAACTGCTTTTTTGGTCATTTCCTCTGTGTAAAATTCATAGGTATTTCGACCATTATCTTTTGCCTTGTACATTGCAGCATCAGCATTTTTAAGCAGTGTTTCTACATTCAGACCATCATCGGGAAATAAACTAATGCCAATACTCAAGGTCACATAAAGTGCTTGTTCATTAATAACAATTGCATTTTGAGTACAGGATACTAATTTTTGAATAATATTAACGATAATATCTGTATCGGAAATTGAGTCTAAGATGATCGTAAACTCATCACCACCTAAACGGGTTAGTGTATCGCAATCACGTATTTGCTCAGCCAGTCGTTGTGATAATATTTTTAATACATTATCTCCTGCTTCATGACCCAGAGAATCATTTATTTCTTTAAAACGATCAAGATCAATAAACAAGAGTGCCATTTTTTTCCTGTTACGTTGATTTTGTTTGATCGACTGTTCCAGACGATCAAGAAATAGTGTACGATTCGGCAAACCGGTGAGTTGATCATGATGTGCCTGATAGCTCAACCTGTCTTTTTGTATTTTTAGTTTCTCCTGTACCTCATAACGTTTTTTGATTTCCAGAGAAAGAGCAATATTATTTGCCAGCGTCATGGCAAATTCCTGCTCTTCTAAGTTCCAATGATGTATTGCACCAGTCGATTCATAACTGATAAAACCAAGGTATTGCTGATTTTGAATCACAGGAATTTCAAGCACTGAATAGATATCTAATGGTTCAAGATAATTTTTGCTAAATTCAGAATTACGCACATCTTGTCTGACATCATCTATCTTCAAAACACGCTGTTCATCTAAGGTTTTAAAATAAGTTGGAAAATCTTCTCTGTCATAACTCATACCCTGATGATGAGTTTTTTCCTCTAATAGATAAAGATCTTTACATGTTATAGCAGTATGTTCTTTATTAAACAGCCAGAAACTGACTCGAT
>WTAX01000311.1 GCA_013139395.1 Gammaproteobacteria bacterium
GATAAAGTTTCTGAACTCCAGAACCAGTAAGCCAAAAATAAGAACTAATGCCGCAGCAAAAGCCAGTCCCATATCCCGGAATGTTTCATAGGTGACAACCCATTCACCGCTCCATTCAAAGCCAGAATGAAGATCATCTTCAGGGGCAGCAGTCATTGTACCCGTGATCGCTACGCCATCAGGTGCAGTATATTTCTGTAAGGTGTCTTCAATGGATAATATTCCATAGATAGGTGCTCCCAGACGGCCTTCCATTTCACCGACAACATATTCCATTGGACGCAGATCTTTACGATAAATAATATTCTGCTCTGCAATTTTAATAAATTGTCCCAATTCAGTTAATGGCACCATTTGCCCACCTGATGATGGAATAGGCAGGTTTGATAAACGTCCGATTTCTCCTCTTTTTTCCAATGGTAACTGCAGGACAATATATTTAGGTTCTAATGACGTATGTCCTTTGATATCACCCAGTTTAAAGCCGCCCATGGCCATCTGTATATTTCGATTAATTGATTCAATTGAAACCCCCTGACGGAGTGCTTTTTCAGTATCAACTTTAAAGTGCCAGCGCTCAAAAGGCTCAATCATATAATTATCGGCATCAACTAAATTTGGAGTTTGCTCAAAAATCCGAGTCATATCAGCAGCTACCTGACGTCGGGTCACTGCATCAGGACCATAAACTTCAGCAACCATTGTTTGCAGTACGGGTGGTCCAGGCGGCATTTCAATCACTGCAATTTTAGCACCCAGTGCATGTGCCTGATCCGTGAGTAATTGTCGTGTTGATTCTGCCAGCTGATGACTACTTCTTTCACGTTCATCTTTATCCACCAGCATAACTTGAATATCTGCATGCCAGGGTTCCTGACGTAAATAATAATGTCTGACCATACCATTAAAATTAAAGGGTGAAGCAGTGCCGGCATAGGTTTGTATTGCAGTGGCTTCAGGCACATTTTTTTGTACTGTTTCTGCCAGGCGTCTGGCAACATTAGCGGTTTCCAGAAGGGCTGTTCCCTCAGGCATATTGATTAGAATATTAAATTCCGGCTTATTATCAAAAGGAAGCATTTTTACTGTGACGGCCTTGAAATAAAACAGGGAACAGGCTAGAAAAAACAGCACGATAATAGTGATCAAAAATGTCCAGCCAAAAAAACGATTTTTTATCAAAGGAAGTAGCAGAGGACGATAAAAACGGCCAATGGCATCCTGGACTTTTTTCTCATGTTTTTCTGCATACTGTAATGTCGCCATCTTAGGTTTCAGGCGCAAAGAAAGCCAGGGAGTAAAAACAAATGCGGCAAGCAGGGAAAAAAACATCGCAACAGAACCCAACACAGGAATAGGACGCATATAAGGCCCCATCATTCCGCTGACAAATCCCATTGGTAACAGTGCGGCTAAAATAGTAAACGTTGCAATAATGGTCGGATTACCAACCTCACGTACAGCATCAACTGCAGTCGTAAGACTTGTCTCACCATTTCTCAACCAGCGCCGAAAAATATTTTCGACAACAACGGTTGCATCATCCACCAGAATACCAATTGAAAAAATAAGTGCAAACATACTCACCCGGTTAATCGAATTACCCAGAGCCCAACTTGACCAAATGGTAATTAAAATCACCACAGGAATAACGGTGACAACAACAATAGCAGGACGAACACCAATCGTGATCCAGCATAATATACTGACAGCGATAGCGGCATAAACTAACGCCCTTAATAGCTCATTTACTTTATCATTAGCTGTTTTTCCATAGTCACGAGTAATTGTTGCGTGAATATTGTCAGGAATCAGCCGACCTTTAAGACTTTCCAGTTTGGCAATGACATCCTCAGCAACTGTTACCCCATTGGAACCGTCTTTCTTGGCTAAAGCAATAGTGACCGCGGGTATATCATTTGCGCTCAGTTCAGTATCTTCTTCTGCAGTCCCTGTATAATAAGAAACCAGTTCACTGGCTTCTGAAGGCCCATCAATAATAGTTGCAATATCTCGCAGATAAACAGGTTTGCCTTGATTTACTCCAACGACCAATTGCTTAATATCACTAACATTTTTAAAAAATGAACCGGTAAATACTTTAAAGGAAGTAGCACCCTGTTCAAGGTAACCGGCAGGATATTCCGTATTAGAACTTTTAACAGCATTGGCAACCTGATCCAGACTGATTCCAAAACCAATCAGACGTTCTGGTAACACTTCAATACGTATCTGTTGTGTCCTGCCGCCAACTACGAAGCCCTGACCCGTGTTGGGCACTTCTTTTAAGCGATGTAAGACTTTGTGCGCCAAAGTGCGCAGTTCAGAATCATAAACACCTTCAGCCCATAATGTCAGAGTCACAACAGGTACATCATCAATTCCTTTAGGCTTAACCAGCGGCATAGAAACACCGGGCGGCATTTTATCCATATTAGATTGCAGTTTGTCATGAACTTTAACAATTGACGGTCCCATTTCTTCATTGACTTTAAAACGTACCGTCACGATCCCCTGATCATGCTGGGAGGCTGAATAGATATGCTTTACACCAGGAATTTCTTTCATCATTCCTTCAAGCGGTGCAATGGCCAGATTGGCTACATCTTCTGCGGAAGCACCGGAATACTGAATAAAGATATCAATCATCGGCACTGAAATTTGCGGATCTTCCTGACGAGGTGTGTACATCAAACCTATCAGACCAATAAACAATGCCGCAAAAAAGAGTAATGGCGTGAGGGGGGAATCGATAAAAAAATTGGCAATATTACCAGCCATACCCAGATTTGGCCCCTCAACCACTTCATGGTGAGGATGAGATAGTGCAGGTCTTCTTGAGAAATGCTTAA
>WTAX01000201.1 GCA_013139395.1 Gammaproteobacteria bacterium
TATCATCACCAAAAAGTCGTATTTCTAATGCCAAACCACCAGGGCCGACAACGGGTTCTTTAAAGTTAAGGGCAATAATATCAGGTACTTCACCAACCGAATCACGCCAGAGATTAATAATGTCATCAATAGTGCCGGTGCGTTTCTCTGCGGTGAGCAAATCAACCGTAATAGTGGCAATATGTGCACCTGATTCACCAGAATCGAGATTTTTATTGTAGTTGATTAGCACGTTTTTTATGATTTTTTGCTGATCTTTTTGCCTGGGAGTAAATTCTTTATCAACAAGATCCAGTGCTTCAGTAATTTGTTTGACAATTTTTTCAGTACGCCACAAAGGGGTGCCCTGCGGTAGTAATAAGCGGGCTTCAATGGTGTCGCCTTCAATGTCAGGGAAGGGCTGGAATTTTAAAACACCACCGACCAGCATACCCAGACTGATCAGAAACAGGGCAATAACGCTGCCCATAAATAAATACCGTTGATGTATAGCAAAATCAATAGCAGGTCCTAAGGTTTTTTCACGAAAGCTATCCAGCACTTCATCAAAACGCTGTCGGAAACGTGAAGTGTTCTTCTCATGGTGTTTGAGAGAATGAGCCAGATGATGCGGTAAAATCAAAAAGGCTTCGATCAGACTGACGGCCAGAACCAGAATAAGCACCATAGGAATAAATTGTAATACTTTTCCCATATTTCCGGACAAAAATGCCAGTGGAGCAAATACCGCTATGGTGGTTAAAAAAGAGGAAACAACGCCGGGTGAAACCTGTTTGGTGCCGTCTATGGCTGCCTGAAAGGCATTTTTTCCCTGCCGCAGGTGGGTGGCAATATTTTCTGAAATGACAATGGCATCATCCATGAGCAGGCCGGTTGCAATTAACAGGGCAACCATGGTGATCATATTAATGGTCAGGCCAAATAAACTCATCAGGAAAAGTGCGCCCATAAAGGAAATAGGTAAGCCTAAAGCCACCCAGAAAGCAAAACGGCCCTGGAAAAAAAGCCACATGGTTAAAAACACCAGAATGAGTCCCTGAGCACCATTTTTTACCAGCATGGAAAGCCGATCACGAATAATGGAGGAGCGATCATTGGTAATATCAAATGTCACTCCCGGCGGTGCCCGGGCCTGTTCAATCTCTAAAAATCGTTTCACCGCATCAACAACGACTAGTGAATCCTGTTGTTTGGGTTTGATAATTTCCAGTATGGCGGCACGCTTGCCATTGAATAGCGTTTTTTCTTCATCCTGCTCAAAGCGATCGGTAATGGTGGCGATATCACCCAGACGTATTTCGGCTCCAGAGCTGGCGCTGACGACTTTGAGCTCGGAGAGTTCATCAGGTGTTCTGCGCAGATCGGTAAAACGCAATAAAATATCCAGATCATAGGTTTCGAGTGATCCAGAAGGGAGATCAACACCTTGTCGGGCTATTGTTGCGGCAATATCAGACATATTTAAACTGTATCGATGTAAGATATGTTTTGGGATTTCAATGCGCAGTTGATGTTCAGAAAAACCTAACACATTGATCTGCGCGATATCGGGATCGCGCAGCATATTAGTTTTTATCTGTTCTGCATAAATTTTTAAATCACTTTCACTCATAGGCCCGGTGATGGCAATCGATGCCACTTGATCGGAACGGCCTAATTCTTTTATAACGGGTAATTCCACTTCTTCAGGAAAATTATCAATCGCTTCAATTTCGCTTTTGACATCATCTAGAAAACGGGAAATATCACCTTGTTCGACCATTTCAACAATGGTTGTACTAATGCCTTCACGGGCAATACAAATGACCT
The DNA here is from genome assembly GCA_013139395.1 of Gammaproteobacteria bacterium. Classification (GTDB taxonomy): domain Bacteria; phylum Pseudomonadota; class Gammaproteobacteria; order GRL18; family GRL18; genus GRL18. Next base: position 1,810 of record WTAX01000201.1, read on the forward strand.
CTTCGACATCATTAATGCCATCAATAGCATCTTCAACTCGCTGGCATATGGCTTCTTCAACATCTTCGGTGCTGGCACCGGGATAAACAATTCGGATCTCGATTTTTTCTGCAGCAAAGTCAGGAAATGTTTCACGTTTTAACGAGGGTAGGGACATAATGCCGACTGCGATTAACAGCAGCATGATTAAATTCCCGGCAGTGGGGTGACGAGTAAAGAAAGCGAGCATTATTGAACTCCCTTAACACGACTCATCAGATGTTGAGTCGTTTCTTTATCCTCTTGTGGTGCTAACAGCATACCTTCAATCGCGGGAACCAGATCAGAAATAATGAGCTTATCTCCAGCTGATATTAGCTTCTTGCTATTATCTTGCTTGATGTTCTTTATGATGGCAAATTCAGGTTGAAAAAGTTCAATCCGGACCTTTTTAATTTCCAGCCGATTTTGCTCATTCACCAGATAAAGCTGCTGATTGTGTAATGCTGAGCGAGGTACGATTAAGCTGTCAGGTCGTGGCGCACCGTATAGGTGGACTTCTACAAAGAAGCCTTTAATCAGTGGTGGTTTACTGCCGGGAGTGACCGAGCCGTAAGGATTGTCAACTTCGACAATAACGCCAATAGTGCGTGTTTTAGGATCAAGAGTATCTGTTATTCGAGAAAAACGGGCATCCCAGGAGGTTGTTAAGCTCCCTTCTTTTAAGACCACCTGAGCCTTAATGCCTAACTCGTTATGGTGTTCTTTTACAGAATGCTCAAGCAGGTTGATTTTCTTATCTGAGCGTATTAAACCGCGAAAATAACCGATTGGAATTTGTACTTCAATTTCTGCTTTATCTAAAGCATCAGCAGCGGTTAAGGTATTACCAATACGTACATATTGAGCGACTTCAACATTATCGCTGGATATGCGTCC
>WTAX01000246.1 GCA_013139395.1 Gammaproteobacteria bacterium
ACATTGTATTTTGAAATAAGGGAACAATCATGGATATTACGTCTCTAGTAATCTTTTTAGCCATTGGCGCAATAGCTGGATGGCTAGCAGGAAACCTCATGAAGGGTGGAGGTTTTGGTCTTCTTGGAAATATAGTAGTTGGTGTTATCGGTGCTGTTGTTGGCGGTTGGGTATTTGGACTACTCGGCATATCCATAAACGGACTTATCGGTTCTATCGTCACAGCGGTTGCTGGTGCATCGCTTCTTCTTTTTGTTGTTGGATTAGTTAAGAAATAAACGTGATACAAAGTTTAAGCAGATAAGGTGTAGTCTTCTGCACCGCCATCATGTATGCATTCTCACAGGATGAGTATAGCTGACAGAGTAGTTAAATTGTAATCCATAATAATTTTAACTCGGCCGCTTTGTCACTTTGAACGTTAGTCTGTGAATAATGTTGAGTTGGTGCAAAGGAACGGATCCAGAATACTTATCATTACCAGGACAAAATATTTTATTTTTTAATCTGGGGACTAATCTTACTGGTTATTGAACTAACCTTCGTTTGACCTAAACCAGCTATTAATGAAAATGTATCTTTTTAGTAAAATTTTCCAAAGCAGAAATATCTAAATATAAAGACTCTTGTTTTTCTGGTGTGATATTTTAGTTTTATTATTAAAATAACTGGCTCTGAATAGCAAATAATATAGTAAAGAATCAGTTTTATTTTTTTTTGGATTGTGCTAATGTTCATTTTGAAGTCTTTTTGTTGAAAAAATAATTGCCTAGTAACAACTATTTGATCATCAAATTGGCTTCATTTCAACCCCTAAAGATCCTCCCTATGATATGAGGACATTGAATAGTGAATATTCGTAACTCAACCTTGAAAGAGCGAATACGCCTGCTGATGCTTAGAGATAAACTCAGCTATCGGCGACTGGCAGATATAGCTGAAGTAACAGAACAGGCCGTCTACAAATGGCTCACTTCCGGTAATATATCTGATCAAACTGCACTCAGATTGTCAGAGAAATTTGCGGTAGACTGGATCTGGTTAAAGCATGGAATCACCCGAATAGACCTAGATTTGCTACGAGAACTTATCAACAGCTCTCTCACCTCGGCAGCCGTTTTCAATTCAAGTAGTCTGGCAGTGGTTGCCGCTGGTAAAAAATGCCTTGAGATACTAGAGACAGATGAGGATGAGGCATTTGAGAATCCATACTATGGTTATTTCACTGACTGTGATGAAAAATTTCACCGAAATGGTATAGCAATCATGAGCAAAGTATGCGGATGGGCCGAGGTTATAGCGAGACAACGACTCATTAGGGTAAGCGGTGATGAAACCGCACTGATAGCCACCGGAAAATTAATAACGACCGATTTTAATGGTGATACCTATTCCTTGTTCAGTACGGCCCGCGCAATCCCCAATGGCTTTGAAAATACAACGCTCGGTGTGAGACTCAAACTAAAGAGCGGGATGAAACCTGAGTTGGATGATTTACACGAACTCATAAAACTATATCCAGGTAGAGAATATCTGGAACGTTACCTGTAATGATACGCCATATACCTAATCTCTTTCTCAAAATATTTTATTCAGCCAAGCCTTCTCCTATATAATTTTTTATTTATGTTAGTTATCAGCTACGTTCCCAGTAACGTATAAATGCTGTAACAATGTTTCTCGTTTATCCACCAAATTGCTGATATAAACAAAATTACTGTCTTTTATATGAATAACACCTAACTCATGGTTGGGTGTTATTCATATATTATTATGATATAAAACTAATATAGAGCGGTAATTTTTGTAAACAATTGTCTGAATAAATCGACAGATGAAAACTTTATCTTCTTTTGGTGTGGCTTTGATTAAGGGTTTAAATAGTTCAACTAAATTATTTATGGTCGCTCCGATCATAATCGCTCCCATGACCATCATGGGGTATCTGCTTTACTCAGAGGTAGAGAGCCATATTCAGAGATTGGCTTTAAACGGCTTGGTTTAAGCTGTGCATACGAGGCTAGCAGAACACTTTTCAACACTTAAAGATCACCGAATCGAAAGGCAAAAAAACATGAATTAATAGATGTTTTAGTGTTATGTGTGAGTACTGTGATCAGTGGCGCAGAAGGATGGAAAGATATTGTTGATTTTGGGAATACTAAACTCGATTGGTTAAGGCAATTTGTTCCTTTAAAAAATGGGATCCCTGTTGATGACACGGTAGCACGCATTATATCAGGCCTTTCTGTTAAAGGTTTTCAGGATTGTTTTCAAAGTTGGATCCATTCTGAAATTGATAAAGCCTCAGTGAAATTGCTTCTCCACGAGTTATTTGGATATGTGTCCACTAATAGTATTAATGCAAACACCGAAGTCAAAAAGCTGGAGTCATTAATGAATAACACAGATTATTCAGAGAATATGAGCCGAGTGGCAAATGCGATTAACGGTTATGATTTTGACGAAGCGTTAGTCGAATTAAAGATACTGACAAAAAATCTCAATATACTAATATTGGAGAAATTAACGTTTGAGCATACGTTTAAAACTTAAGTTATTCATAGCATCGTTATTTCTAGCTGCTATAGGAAATGCAATTTTCAGCTTTAAATTAGAAGGTTATGGTGAAGAAAAATTAAAATGGGTAAATCACACTCACCAAGTTATTATAGAAACTGAACTTTTTTTAAGTGCTTTAAAAGATACTGAAACGGGACAAAGAGGTTATCTTTTAACAAATGACACATCCTATCTAGAGCCATACTATTCTGGTGTTATCAATGCTAAAAATCAGTTTGAAAAATTAAAAACATTAACCATAGATAATTCTATCCAACAAAATCGCCTTAATTCTCTGGCACAATCATTGAAGCTAAAATTTAGCGAATTAGCTGGAACCATCGAGTTGCAGAATAATAAGCAAGATAATAAAGCCCTTGAAATTGTTAAACAAAACAGGGGTAAAAAATATATGGATGATATAAGACATTTATTAAATCAATTTATTAAGACTGAGATGCTCTTGCTTGAAAAAAGAAAAGGGGATTTTAGAGAAAATAGAGCTCAAATTACAACATTGATTACCGTTGAGATAATGTTTTTTATTTTTTTGTCTATATTGACGCTGCAATTTTTAAATAAAAATTTATTTACACCATTACATGATCTACTTATAAGTACAAGAAAAATAGAAAAAGGTGAGAATTTAGAAATAACTGATATTGTACAAAAAGATGAAATGGGTTATTTACTCTCTAGTTTTTTTAAAATGAGTGAAATAGTAAATGAACGAACAGAACAATTAGAATACAAAGCTAACCATGATGAATTGACAAATTTACCTAATAGAGTCAAATTATTTGATGAAATTCTAAATTATATTAATAATTCAAAAAAGACCAATACTAAAATGGCTGTTTTATTTTTAGATCTGAATAAATTTAAAACATTAAATGACTCTATGGGGCATGATGCTGGTGATGCTATGCTAATAGAGACTGCTAATAGACTTAGTCATGCTATTCGCTCGGATGATATAGTATTTCGTACAGGTGGTGACGAATTCATTGCTATAATCCAAAATTTTGCAAATAAGTCTCAAATTGAAAAAATTGTCTTGAACATCTTAAGTGCTTTTGAATCACCAATGATAATTAAAGGTAAGACTATTAAAATATCTATTAGTATAGGAGTGGCAATTGCACCAGATAATAGTATCAATCCTGACGAACTTATAAAAATGTCAGATATTGCCATGTATGAATCAAAAAGTCATATAGACACTCCGATTAATTTTTTTGATCAGAGCATGTTAAAGCGCTCTAGTGATTAAGCAATAGGACTTTTTTCTATATCAAAGTAAACATGTAATATTCATTTCTCTAATGGTTGCATTTAGTGAAAGTTTTTCATTTTATCAGAATAACCTGAACGGCTGGTATTTGGTAATAGTGACCATATTGAAGATTCTAAATACTGGATATTTTGTTGCCGATATCATTGTTAAGAAAATAATTATAAATCAGAAGGGTTATTTTATGTTAAATATTAGTATCAAAGCAAAATTATATGGGCTTCTATTTGTTGTTATTGTGATGCTATTTTTTTCATCTATGATGACTTTTCATTCAATGACACCAATCCAACATGATTGGAATTATTATCATGAC
>WTAX01000373.1 GCA_013139395.1 Gammaproteobacteria bacterium
TGGGGTTCAATTAAAGGAGAACCTGTTCTTAATTATTTAAAACCGCTTAAAGCTAAAAAAGACTATAATGGTGTTAACTGTCTGCTTTGTCATCAGGTGCCTGAAGATACGGTTATTGGTGCTATTCGCATTACTTATTCTATGAACGAAGAACAACAGGCCATTAGTAAAGCATTTTGGACCGGCATTATCTTAAATTCAGTCATTTTTATTATTGGTATGGTCCTCGCACTATTAATTTTTCGCCGTGTCGTCACCTTGCCATTAAGTGAATTCCGCAAGACCATTTACATCATCGAACAGGATAAAGATCTTAAGCAACGAATCGATATTAAAACTAAGGATGAATTTGGCCGCACAGCCAATGTCATTAACAGCTTATTGACAGAGTTTCAAAGCATTCTAAGTGATGTTTCCGGTGCCAGTCACAATTTAGCTGATTCATCAACACAGCTCAATAACATCACCAGCGACACACTCAACAGTATCAATGAACAATATAAAAAAATTGAGAGTGTTTCTGAGATCACACAAGCATTATCATCCAGTTCCAGTAAAGTCACTAATTGTTCGTTAGAGGCTGATGAGGCCGTACAACAGACAACACTTGATACTGAGCACGGTAATGAAGTCACACAGCAGCTTGCCCATCAGCTTAATATATTGGTTGAAAGCGTACGTGAGGCCAGCAATATCTCTGTTGCTCTCGCAGAAGACAGCCAAAACATATCAAAAGTATTACACACGATTAAAGAAATCGCTGAGCAAACCAATTTGCTTGCTCTAAATGCAGCAATTGAAGCAGCAAGAGCCGGTGAACACGGCAGAGGCTTTGCCGTAGTTGCAGATGAAGTCCGCTTGTTGTCACAAAAAACACAGGATTCAACACTTGAGATTCAAAATATTATTGAAAAACTGCAAAGTAATTCCTCAACTGCCGTTGAGAAAATGAGACAAAGTGCTGAACTTGCCAGTCAAACAACTGAAGGTGCAATAGAAGCGGAACAAGCCTTACAAAAGATAAATAAAGCCGTAATGACAATTTCGGCAAAAAATAAAGAAATTGTTGATGTTGCAGAAAAGCAGAGCATTATCAGTCAAAATATCAATGATAATATTCAGCAGATACATGAACATGCCCGTTATTCTCAAGAAAAAGCACAGGAAACAAATGCTTCTGGCGAGCAGCTTTTAGAATTATCTAAAACACTTGAGCAGTCTGTTAATAAGTTTAAAGTTTAAGGGCCTTGGGACAGTTAAACACGGCACCAATGGGCAGGTGATCGGATAATTTGCGCCAGCGTCTATGAGGGAATGACAAGGCTTCCTGAAGATGCATGCCTCGATAGTAGATTCTATCAACTTGCAAGGTAGGATGCCAAACGGGGAAGGTACGAGCATGTTGTCCTGAATGAGACATAAAGGCTTCTTCGAGTCCTAAATCTATTTTCATATGATCGAGGGCTCGTTTGCGCCAGTCATTAAAATCCCCTGCCATAATAAGCGGTTCATCTGCCGGAATAGTCTGCTCAATAGTTTGAGCAATTAAATCCAGCTGCATTTCTCTTTCTGCTTCAAATAAGCCAAGATGCACACACACCAGATTCAGTGTTACTTTGCTGGGCAGGAGAATCTTGGCATGTAAGAAGCTGCGACTGGCAAACTTAGCTTTGGACAAGTTTAGGTTATGCCATGAAACAATGGGATATTTACATAAAATACCATTACCGTGATGGCCTTTTTTGTAAACGGCATTTTTGGCATAAAGAGAAAAGGGCCAGCTGTTTTCCGCTAAAAATTCACCTTGCGGCTTGAGCGGCCAGGATTCAATCTTACGACTTCTCTTATGATGCTCACCCTGAAGTTCCTGTAAAAAAATAACATCCGGATCAATTTCTTCTAAAGCTTCTCGAATTGCCAATAACGTAAAACGCCTATTGGCAATACTAAAACCTTTATGAATATTATAGGTCAATATCTTTATAGTATTAGTCTTTATACTATTAGAAGCGTTTGCTGTTTTATCCGTCACGTATGATTGTTTATATTATAGTAACTATTAATGAAAGTTTCGCACAACACCGGAAACCACACCAAGTATTTGCACGTCTTCATTTTTTAGAAAAATAGGTTCCATATCTGGATTGGCTGGTTGTAGACGGATACCCGTCTTTTCGATATAAAATTTCTTTAATGTGACTTGTTCATTATTGATCAAACAAACAACAGACTGACCATTAGCCGCACTTTCTGTTTTTTCAATAATAACAATATCACCATCTTCAATGTTGTCATCAATCATTGAATGTCCACGAACCTTTAGCGCATAGGTATTACGACTGACCATTGTTTGTGGAACAGCAATCGATTCATTCTGTTCTACTCGTTCGATAGGACTGCCTGCGGTAATAAAACCCAATAACGGGATATCTATCATAGGCTCTGAGTCTGTATCTATCACTTCTAACTCAGGCACCCAGACTGACCGCTTATTTTTTGGTAATAAATAACTGATTTCTGCCGACATACCACTACCTCATAAATTTATAGTTATTATCCTGGAAGCCGGTCAGGCTCCTGAATAAAGAATATACACTTTTTGTACAATATTCAAGCTATTAGTTTAATTCATACGACAAATTTTATTGCACCGGCGCTTTTACTGTGCCATTATAAAATGGCTCTTTACATTTAACATTGAGTTGTTTAGTCACTTTTTTGACCAGTGACGTAATCGGATTAACAATACCACTGACTAACACATTCACTTTTTGTATTTTTGGATTATCTAAAGTGCCTTTCACTTCTTCTATATAAATGGGACAACCATCATTATCAATAGTAGCCGCTTTAAAGTTTATAAAGGTTTTCTGTTTGCTATTAATTTGTCCTTTTACTGCAAGACGGTGTTTCTGCGTAGAAAACGCCACATCATTCATAGTGATGATATCATCAGAAAGAGTCATATTTAAGCTTATTTGATTAATTTTACTTGTCCCCTTGCTGCCCAGAGTTTTAATAAGATTATTATAATCATTGCCTTTGGTCAGCAGCATCCCGGTTGGTCCCATTAAAACAACCGCGCCGACATCTAACAAACCTACACTTTGAGAATTTTGAAAATCTTCCAGGATCTTA
>WTAX01000451.1 GCA_013139395.1 Gammaproteobacteria bacterium
TATAACATCAGATGTTATTGATTTTAAAGGGTAAACCAAATATAGCACATTAAAAAACAAGAATCAGTGTTTTTCTTGGTAGACTTAAACTATTATGTCTGCTTTCTGGAAGTGGAACCAAGAACTGAGTAAACCCGCCAACTGCCGCTTAAGGTCAAAACCACCATATTCCTCTTCGTTTTAAAATGTCCGTTTATACTGAACTGGGCTTCATTCGATAGCCTTTTTTCACCTTACAGTACACTCTGTAAAATCAAGTTAGCCTTAAGGCTAGATTAGGGTGAAATCAGACACTTTTGAATAATTAGTGTTAGGGTTTTGTCATTAATAGCATTTATGCTCATGTTGTCTCTATTGCTTATACCGCCTCATTTATAGCCAGCAGACTATTGTTTTCCATTTATAAATAGAGTTAGAGGTAAGTTAGAGTTTGAATTTTAATTAAACAGTGTTTAGTTTATAACTTTTGTCTTATCCATATTGCTGTAATTGACTGGAAACGCTTGCGATTATTTCAAAGGCAATTTCTTGCTCTGTGGGTAAGGTGGTATTGATAAGTGACCTTCGCATTTTAGTACACATAAAACTACACACCATCAAATTAATATCAATAACTTAGAACTTCTACAAACTACTTGAGACTACCTTAGGCTTCTGCTAACATACTGATTATAGTAAGTTTTACGTGGTCCTAGATGCACTCATAACCCGAAGGTCGTTAGTTCAAATCTAGCCCCCGCTACCAAATTATAAAAGCTTGATTTTCAATCACTTAAAGTGAAAGAAGTCAGGCTTTTTTTATGCCCTGATTTCGGCACTGTCACATTATTTACATAGAAGCCACAAAAATCATGTTCTCATTAATTTCAGGCACAACAAACCTTTGATCAATTTTTAAATGCCTGAACACAAAAATTTCCAGGTTGTTCTCCCTTTAATGAGTGAGATTTTTCTTTAATTAAATGATGCCCCAGATTGAATAAATTGTTAATTTGCCCATGAATAAGCAATATTTGCAGAGCAGGCCATAATTTCTTCTATACTTCTAAAACTGAGAGTAAATCGGTAATATAACCACACAACATGACTGATAATTTCTTTTGGGTATCGGTGCCATGAATAGATATTTTTGCGTTTCATGGTGAAATTATGACATTACTGCTAAGGCAATGCGAATAACTTGACAGTCCCCTTTCTCCCCATGCGATTACGTATGCATCGAGTCAGACCCTGTAAATTCTCCTGAGAAATTATTCACTCATCATTCAGTTTCTATCCGAAAATCTGCTTGAAGCTTAAGCCAGTGAGCTCTGAGTTTGTCTTTATGCTCTTCATCCATTGGCAAATTTTTTAAAGCTTCAGGCCATATTGACCGCACTTTTTCCATGGTATCGTTGATGTGCGGTTTGAGCGCACGCCATGGAATACCAGATTTATTCGCCCAATACTGAAAATTGTCTTCCGTCACTGAAAACCACTCTTTTGTTTTACCAAGATTCAAGGCAAATTGAGTTTCATCATCGATGTAAACGCTGGTGGTTACAATATCGTACGCAGGAGACAGCCTTGGCGTAACTTGATCTTGATAAAAAAGGCTCCAGTTTTTTAGATGGGCATCGCCATTAGCCAGCAAGATATTCACCAGTAAGCGTCTGGCAAGTTGCTGTACATCAGATAGCCCATCGCCGGAAAAATCGTAAATTACCTTGCCAATTTGCTCATAATTGGCAGAGTCGTATTTTTTATGCGGATATTTCACTAAGACTTGTGCAAAGTCTTCCATATGAATTCTTGTATTGCCATCACGATCAAATCGTTTGATTGCAAAAGCCAGTTTTTCATTGGGCAGGTTAATTTGCGGCAGGTTATCCAGTTTATTCAGTTCAATGAGCTTGATATCAGGAATATCAACACCTGCCAAAGCCGCGAGGGACATTGCTGTATATTCGTTTAAAGGCACGTGTTTATGTTTGGTCGATGGGGTTTTGATGATCCAGTCACCTAGCTCGCCATTTTTAGTCAGGTTGTAGCGGCCATCCTTTTCCTTCATGGAAAACTTCATCTGAATGCCGGCCAGGGAGAATTTATTTTCTCGATCATTATCTTCGAATTTTATGGCTTTGGCCTGGCCGTGGGTGGTCAGCACACTTTCTGGTACATCTTTGGGTTCCATCGGTGTGGCAACCAATGCGCCCGGCAGATCCTGGCCGAGATAAGATAAAATCTGAAACTCATTGTCGATATGGGTTTTTAAGCCCTGGGTGATCAATTCCCGTAATGCTCCTTCTGGGAGTAAGTTGGATAGAACTGGGTGTAGTTTCTGATTTTTAACCCATGGCTCTGACATGAGCTTTTCTGAATCAAGGAAATCAGGATGCGTAATCAGGGTGAATGTTGGGCGTGAAGGATCATTCTTAAATTCATCAGCAAAGCTCAAAACACTACGACCGTTTTGAAAGCCGGCTAAATATCCTACAAGCCTGCTATGCAAGGTAAGTTTAAGAACGTTAATCTCGTCTATTTGATCGTTTGGGCTCATTCTTCACCCTCTAGTAAATTCTTCCATGGATCATTTGCGAGTGTACTTTCCTCACTCTGTCTGGAGACTTTATTTTTTAGCGTTGGAGATGATAACGCTTCATTATCCAGAATTTCTTTTACACGGTTCAGCTTTTCTGCAGGGATCAACATCAACTCACTTTTCAGCCCTTTGGCAATGAGTTCAAGAGTGTTTAGTCTGGGATTACCCCTGGACTCTAAATGCTGATATTGCTGGCGTGATACGCCGATACGAAGCATCATGTCTTTTTGCTTTAGGCCGAGGGCTAATCTGCGTTTTTTTAGTTGTTCAAGTAATGATTTCATCATAGGAAACTAATATGTTGCTTTTTCAATATAAGAAACATATTAGTTTCTTTTACTTCTAAAAGCAACTAATAAATAGCTTTTTAATGTATGGTGAGGGTCTCTAGCGAAAAGCAATATATATATTGCTATTTTTGTTTTCATAAAAAAAAGGCCGTATGATAAAATTCGCTGTAATATCTGGCTGCATTAACATGACACTACTCTTTCTACTGGGCGAATATTCACTTATTGCGTTATGCGATAATTCGCTTATTGTGTTGACCTGATTTTAGGTTATCGTGTTGTCCCATATTTAGGTTTAAGTAAAATCATCATCAAACCAGTGCTTGAACCACACCCCTGCTGGTTCAGGCTTACCGAACAGATAACCCTGATAAATCACTTTTGCACGTTGCTTGAGAAAGCTGGCTTGCTCTTCAGTTTCAACGCCTTCAGCAACAACATTCAAACCCATGTGTTTGGCAACAGACAATATAGTTTCAACCAGAGCGGCATCACTGGTATTTAATGGTGCATCCTGAATAAAACTTTTGTCTATCTTCAATTCATGGATAGGCAGGCGTTTGAGGTAAGCAAGAGAGGAGTAGCCAGTGCCAAAATCATCAATTGAAAAATGAATACCCATACTGCTCAACTCGTGCATTTTAGCAATGATTTCATTGATGTTGTCGATCAGTAAACTTTCTGTCACTTCCAGGATGAGATGATTAGGATCGGCGCCGGTGCTATTGAATATTTTTTTCAGCCAGGGAATAAAATTCTTTTTTCGAAAATGGCGTGGACTCAGGTTCACCGAAAGACGAAATGGATGTCCCGCCATGTCTCCTTTCGCTGATAGGGACAGCGCTTTTTGCAACACCCATTCACCAAGTTCGATAATGAGATCAGACTCTTCAGCAATTGGAATGAATATCCCTGGTGATATCAGCCCACGCTCCGGATGTTGCCAGCGAACCAGGGACTCGAAGCCAAAAAGCTGCAGTTTTGAGTCTACCTGAGGCTGCAGAAAGAGGCGTAATTCATCATTTGCTATGGCTTCGTGTAACTCCTTTTCAATGAGGAAACGTTGTTCTACAATCTCGCTCATATCCGTTTCAAAAAAAGAACACTGATTACCCCCTGTATCTTTAACCCGGTGTAAAGCTGTGGCTGCCCTGCGCAGGATTTCATCCGTACCGCCTTTGATTTTTTTATTAAAGAGACTAATTCCAATGCTGGCAGTGATGGATATCTTTTCATTATTGATAATAATGGGCTGCTCCATGTGAGTGAGGATTTTTTCCGCCACAATGTGAGCATCTCGACCACACACCTCAGCTTGACTCCCCAAATTTGGCAGCAGAAGGGCAAATTCATCGGCAGCCATCCGCGCAAGTGTATCGCCATCACGTACTAGCTTCAAAAGTAGTGTTGCTGTTGCTTGAAGCAAGATATTTCCAAAAGTCTGGCCTCGTGCATTATTGATGTTCTTGAAGCGATCAATGTTGATCAGCACTAATGCTGACTGTTGATGATCAGACCTTATGGTCAGTAACTGGCTCAGCCGGTCCATCAATAATACACGATTTGGAAGATTAGTGAGGCTATCATAATAAGCCAGATGAATGATTTTTTCCTCAGCTTGTTTCTTTTCGGATATGTCGGAAAAACTCAGCACCACCCCTAGACATTCTCCTTCTTCGATGATCGGACTACTATTGTATTTCACTGGAAAAAAACTACCATCCTTATGGATGAACCACTCTTCACCTGAAAAAGTTCTTCTATTCGTTAGTGTGGAATAAATCGGACAATTATGCTCAGAGTAATCTGAATCATCCAGGTGGCTGTAATGCCAGGTGGCATGGGATGGCTGTCCAATCAGTTCTTCAGGGCTGTAGCCCAACATCTTTGCCGCAGCAGGGTTAACAAAGGTGTGATTTCCAGCAGTATCCAAACCCAAGATCCCTTCACCTGCTGAATTGAGGATCAATGTATTCTTTCACATCTGGGTACGTAGAGCCTTTTTTTCAATCTCCAGTTCCTTGACCTTTTGGTCTAACTTGAATGCTATAACATTACGATGTTGTTCAATAATTCCAGCTTGATCTTGCATCGGTATAACCGGCAGCTGGGGAACAGCTGCCAGGGCGTCCTCAATTGTTTTGTATAACACTTCAGGTTCAGCGGGTTTTAGCAGATATTCAGCAGCACCCAGTTCAGCAGCTAATGTCTTATCTCTTTTATCAATGTAGGTAGCAGTGTGAAAAATCAGAGGAATTTCATGCAGACTGGTGTCGGATTTCATCTGTCGACATAACTCGAAGCCATCCATGGCAGGCATCAGAATATCAGTGATAACCAGATCAACAGGCTTATTGTTAAGAACTTCAAGTGCTTCTATGCCATTACGACTGGTGAATAATTCATAACCTTTAGAACGTAATGCCAATAATAATGAAGTCAGGGCATCATCGTCATCATCAACTAACAGAATATTCATTACAGCTCTCTCAAAATATTATTGATCGGGTTATTTTATCGTGCAGGAATAATGGGATTTCAATGTAAGCAAATCAGTCGTTTTTAACAGTTTAACGTTATTTTATTAACATCAATTTTATAGGTATTCTATTCTTTTTGATGTTATTCTTAAATCGTATTATTTTTATTGCTCTTTCTTCATAATAG
>WTAX01000309.1 GCA_013139395.1 Gammaproteobacteria bacterium
CATCAGGGTGGGTCAATGCCACTGAGAGTGCCAAACTGACTGCTTCCGATAGTACAAAATATGACAGTTTTGGCAAAGGTGTCGCGATCAGCGGCGATACAGTGATTGTAGGAGCATCTCGGGATGATGATACGGGTGAAAATTCAGGGTCTGCGTATCTCTTTGAAAAACACGTTTCAGAGGGATGGATCTCTGCCACCGAAACCAAACTGACTGCTTCTGACGGAACGGCAGGTGATAACTTTGGTTATAGTGTCGCACTCAACGGTGAGACAGCAATTGTCGGAGCGCGAGGCGATAATAGTGATTCAGGTTCGGCCTATATCTTTAAAAGTGAGACATCTCCAGGAGTCAACCCGGGGTTAATTATATACCTGCTCGATTAAGTCCGCTTTCTTTGCACATATGCCGGGCTATGACTAGCTAAAAAAGGAGTCCATGATGCGTATTTTTATAACACTTTCTGTTTTAAGCCTTTTCTTTTCTACGTTACTTTTTGCTGAAGCACCAAAGATTACGTCATCCATGACGATGCTGGAGCTCAATAAATTAACGGCATTTGATGCTGCGGCAAATGACCGTTTTGGTTACAGTGTCGCTATCAGTGGTGATACAGCAATTGTGGGAGCACATGGTGATGGGGACAGTGGTCTTTATTCAGGTTCAGCTTATATCTTTGAGCGTAACCCCGAAACCAGTTTATTTGAACAGATTGCTAAACTAACAGCTTCCGATGGCGCGGCAGAGGATAATTTTGGTAGACCTGTTTCAATTAGCAGTGATACGGTAATTGTGGGAGCATATGGGAATAATGATGCAGGGGATAGTTCAGGCTCAGCCTATATCTTTGAAAAGCCTGCTTTAGGTTGGGGGAACGCAACTGAAACTGCCAAACTGACTGCTTCCGATGCTGCGGCAGAGGATAATTTTGGTAGAAGTGTTGCGATCAGCGGTGATACGGTAATTGTGGGTGCACATGGAGATAATAGCGGAACTGGTTCGGCCTATATTTTTGAAAAGCTTGCGGAGGGATGGGGTAATGTGATGACTGAAACTGCCAAACTAAATGCTTCGGATGGTGCTCAATGGGATGGGTTTGGCATGCGCGTTGCCATCAGTGGTGATACGTTGATTGTTGGAGCTGATGATGCTGATAGTAGAACAGGCTCAGCCTATGTTTTTGTGAAACCTGGAGCCTCCTGGTCGAATATGACTGAAACTGCCAAACTGACCGCTTCTGATCGTGCACAAAATGACATATTTGGCATCAGTGTCGCGATCAGTGGTGATACGGTAATTGTGGGTGCACAGGGGGATGATGATGTCGGCTATGACTCAGGCTCTGCCTATCTCTTTGAAAAACCAGATTCAGGATGGGTCAATGCAACTGAAAATGCCAAACTAAATGCTTCGGATGGCGCAAGAATTGATCTGTTTGGCACCAGTGTCGCAATCAGCGGGGATATGATAATTGTGGGGGCACATTATAATGATGGTACAGCTTCCAGCTCAGGTTCTGCCTATTTCTTTCAAAAACCCGTTTCCGGATGGGTTACTGCCACTGAGACTTCTAAAATGAATGTTTTCGATGGCGCACAAGATGACTGGTTTGGATACAGTGTTGCAATCAGTGGTAATACAGTGATTGTGGGTGCATATGGGAATGACGATGCCGGAAGCAACTCAGGCTCTGCCTATCTATTTGAACCCACCCTCACTCAAAATTCGATAGAAAATAAAACAGAAATTCTTGATATCGAAGCAAGTGATGCAGAGGGAGACACTATCACCTTTGCTATTATTGAAGGAGCCGATGCTGCTCACTTTACTATTAATGCTGCTTCAGGGCTTCTTAGTTTTAAAACTGCGCCTGATTATGAAAGCCCGGTTGATGCTGATGGTGACAATATCTATGAGGCAATACTCGAACTCAGCGATGTTTTTGAAAGTAATACCTTTAAACTCCTCATCAAAGTCAGTGATCTGGAGTATGAAGGGGAACCTCCTGAAGCACTTAGTTTTAAAGAGCTTAATAAACTCACTGCATCTGATCCTGCAGCTAGTGTTGGATTTGGTTACAGTGTTGCAATCAGTGGTTCTGTTGCAATAATAGGAGCTCCATCCGCTGGTGCAGCCTATATCTATGAATATCAAAGTAATAGTGATACTTTGATACAACAGGCTCACCTTAGTGCTTCAGATGCTATACCAGATAACTATTTTGGCACCAGTGTTGCGATCAACGGTGATACAGTGATTGTGGGAGCAACTGGTGACCGCTGTATTAATGCTGACATGTACTGTGGTTCTGTTTATCTCTTTGAAAAACCCTCAGGTGGCTGGACTGATATGACTCAGAGCACCAAGCTGACTGCTTCAGATCGCGCAACATTTGACTTTTTTGGCAAGAGTGTTGCTGTTAGTACTGATACGGTGGTGGTTGGGGCATATACTGATGATTGTGTTGATGATAGTAATGATTGCGGTTCAGTCTATGTCTTTGAAAAACCTGCTTTGGGATGGGCTACAACTACAGAAGATGCTAAATTAAGAGCCTCAGATGGTATAAAATCTGATTATTTTGGCAGAAGTGTTGCCATTAGTGGCGATACAATAATTATTGGTGCAAATGGTGATGATGATGCGGGCACTGATTCAGGTTCAGCTTATCTCTTTGAAAAACCTGCTTCGGGGTGGGCCACAAGCACTAAGAGTATCAAATTGACTGCTTCAGATAACACAACGTATGACAATTTTGGTCTCAGTGTCGCGATCAGTGGTGATACGGTTATTGTGGGTGCCTGGTCTAATGATAGTATTGGTTTTAATTCAGGTTCAGCATATGTTTTTGAAAAACCAGTTTCAGGATGGGCTATTGCTACAGAGAATGCCAAACTAACTGCTTCTGATGGTATGGCATATGATATTTTTGGCTGGAGTGTCGCTATTAGTGGCGCTACTATAATTGTCGGGACATATAAAGATGACTGTGTGGATGACAGCATTGATTGTGGTTCAGCCTATCTCTTTGAGAAACCCGATTCAGGGTGGGCCACGGCTACCGAGAGCAAAAAACTAACTGCATCAGATGGTATATCAGGTGATAATTTTGGTTTCAGTGTCGCAATCAGCGGTGACACTGCGATTGCAGGAACATATATTGATAACGGTCTCAGTTCAGGTTCAGCCTATGTCTTTAAAGTTAAGAATCAGGGAGTAAATCCTGGAGTAATTATGTACCTGCTTGATTAAAGTTGCTTTTTTCTTGTGTCTGTTTTTATTAAAACAGTGAGCTGACACCCCAAGTAAAGCTTCCAGAGGAGCAAGTACTTATTTTGGTAATTGTAAAAAGAAACTAACCCCAAAACAAAAAAACTAATATTTCAATATCAATTCAAAATCAAAGGTGGATAACTGAATAATTATTTTCTTTAATAAAAGAGAAAAGATGTTATCCATCACCTCACCTTTTCAAATCATTTCCAGTTCTAACAGTATACATTAATGTACTATTATGTTTATTTTAGAACAATAATCCGTATCATCTTCAATAAGCATTACCACTGAAAACACTCTTTATAGATCAGGTTTATCAATATACACCTTACTTTGATTATCTTTAGATTTGCATATCAGATCTTTATTTATATACTTTTAATAGAAATACCTGATAGAGCTATTGCTTCGGTGATAGTTAATCACAATGTGTTTTCAGTGTATTTTTTAGTTTGTGATTGTCCAATTGTTGTACACCATTTGTATCTTCCAGTCATGCTTACTTTTTATGAAATAGTTAAGTCTATGCTTAAGTGAACAGGGGTATCTTTCTGGAATTAACAAAAATGTTATTAGCCATATTTTTGGGATTAAAAACAATTGGTTTTTTAGTGGTATAATTATCAAAATTTACCGATGCAATTATCGATGATAGTTGTCATCGCACCCTATTAGAATCTAACTCGGTGGTTTCTGTGGATAAAACCACTTTAGGGTTATATAACCGTTTGAAAATAAAGAGTTTTATATGGGTAACCCATTGAATCACAGGGCAAGGAAAAGGTTTGGACAAAATTTTCTGCATGATGCCAATATTATCGAGCGTATTATTTCATCTATTGCAGCCACAGAAGCACAACATATTGTTGAAATTGGTCCGGGAAAAGGTGCTTTGACAGAGCATCTG
>WTAX01000197.1 GCA_013139395.1 Gammaproteobacteria bacterium
AAAATGTGGTTGCTGAAGGTACGGCGGCTGACGGTAATCCCAAGTTGTATCGAGTGAGTACGGGACATGCTGGTCTATTCTGTGAAGCCTGCCATGGTGCAACACATGCTGAATGGCCTAATGCTATACCAGGGGCTAATGACAATGTCGCTTCATTGCAGATGCAGGGACATACCGGTACTGTAACAGAATGTCTTACCTGTCATGAACCTACTGATGCCAGTCTGCCGTTAGGCAACAACGGTCCTCATGGTATGCATCCAATTGCTGACTACAATACAGCAGATACACGCTGGAACAAGGATCATAGAAACTATCGTAATCAGGGTCCTGGTTGTCATTCTTGTCATGGTGATGATCTGAAGGGAACTGTATTGTCACGCGCAGCAACTGATCGCCTGGTAAGGTGTAAAGATACCAAGGGTAGTCTGTCATGTGCTGATGATGGTTCAGGTGAGTTGTTTGCAACCATACCAAAAGGAGAACCTGTCGGTTGTGGTATGTGTCATCAACAGAAGCGCTAATCTGATGAAAATATCACAGGAAACTGTGTGAAGTTGAAGGGATATCATAATTTATGATATCCCTTTTTTTATTCAGCAAGAAGTTTCTCAATAGTTTCAGATACTTCATCACTATCCCATTCCAAAGGACCTTGTGCAAAGTAACGGATATGGCCTTTTTTATCTAAAATAAAGCTGGTGGGTAAAATTTTTACCTGCCATTGCTTAAATGTTTTGCTGTCTGGGTCAAGTAATATAGTAAAAGTCATATTGACACGTTTTGCCTGATATATTACTTTCTTTTTTTGCTCAGCAACATTGATCGCGACAATTTCAAAGGGACGATCTGCCAGAGATTTTTCCAGACTCAGCATACTGGGTACTTCCCGCATACAGGGTGGACACCAGCTTGCCCAGAAATTAACCAGTACGACTTTACCCTGATAGTCGGATAAACGATAAATTTGCTTATCAATCCCCTTAAGCTCAAATGCAGCAATATTTTTATCATTGTGAACTTTTTCCAGTGTTCCACCCGCTATTACTGGATTGGTTATACTTATAAAAATCAGTAATATAATGGTCTTTATTGCTTTGGCTGACATTTTTTTTCCCGGAGTCTGAATTGACATTTTTATCAATAAATCTTGTAAAATTGCCTGAGTAAACGATAATAGTCGATTAGTATTTTTTCTGTCATTTTAAATTGAATGACTTGTTTTTGATAGTTATAGAGTAAAGCATGGATCAAGTAACCGACAGTCTCAAATTACCCCCTCATTCTATTGATGCTGAACAATCCATTTTGGGTGGCTTGTTGATTAATAATGAGTCCTGGGACCATATTGCCAGTATTGTTAATGAAGAAGATTTTTATCGCCGTGATCATCGGCTGATTTTTCAGACAATTCGCAAGCAGATAGAAGAAGGTAAGCCCTGTGACGTGGTGACAATTTCAGAGCGTCTGGAAAGTCACAATACCCTGGATGATGCCGGAGGCCTGGCTTATCTGGGCTCTCTGGTGAATAACACGCCCAGTGCCTCCAATATTCGTGCTTATTCTGATATTGTTCGTGAACGTTCGGTATTAAGAAAATTGATTCAAATCGGTAATGAAATTGCTGATAGTGCCTTTAACACCGAGGGGCGCAATAGTGACGAAATTTTAGAAGCAGCAGAAAAAACAGTCTTTGAAATCGCCGATAAAGGGGCGAATGCTGGTAATGATTTTAAAGGCATGACGGAATTATTGAAAAAAACCGTTGATCGAATTGATGAACTCTATCAAAACGGTGGTACTTTTACGGGCATTCCCACCGGCTTTACTGATTTTGACAGTATGACCTCAGGTCTGCAGCCTGCGGATCTGGTTATTGTTGCTGGACGGCCGTCAATGGGAAAAACGACTTTTGCTATGAATCTGGCAGAAAATGCAGCCATTGAAGCGGGTGTTGGAGTGGCGGTTTTTAGTATGGAAATGCCGGCAGAATCATTGACTCTGCGTATGTTGTCGTCACTGGGACGAATCAATCAGACTAAAGTTCGTTCCGGACAACTGGATGAAGACGACTGGCCTCGGTTAACTTCTGCTGTCTCTATTCTTAATGAAGCCAAACTGTTTATTGATGATACTCCCGCATTATCACCCACAGAAATGCGTGCTCGTGTACGCCGCTTAAAACGTAAACATAATATTGGTTTGATTGTGGTGGATTATCTGCAGCTGATGCAGGTTAAAGGCAGCTCTGAAAATCGAGTCAATGAAATTTCAGAAATCTCACGAGGCTTAAAAGCCCTTGCCAAAGAAATGAATGTACCGGTTGTTGCCTTATCTCAGCTGAATCGTGGTCTGGAACAACGTCCTAATAAACGTCCGGTGATGTCAGATCTTCGTGAATCAGGAGCGATTGAGCAGGATGCAGATTTGATCGTTTTTATTTATCGTGATGAAGTTTACAATGAAGACAGTCAGGATAAAGGCACGGCTGAAATTATTATTGGTAAGCATAGAAATGGTCCGCTTGGTACTTCAAGACTGACCTTTCTGGGTCAATATACTCGCTTTGAAAACCATGCATCAATTGATTATGACGCTTAGATGAGTATCTAATTTAAAATGGGATCTGTTACAGCCAGCATTAATTTACATGCATTGCAGCATAACCTCTTGCGCGTGAAGCAATCAGCACCCAATGGCAAAGTTATTAGTGTGATTAAAGCAAATGCCTACGGTCATGGTGTGTTGCCGGTGGCTAACGCACTTTCTGATAGTGACTGTTTTGCTGTGGCTCGTCTGGATGAAGCTTGTTATCTTCGTGAACAGGGCATTAAGAAAAAAATTATTCTGCTGGAAGGCGTTTATTCTATTGAAGAATATCGTCAATGCTTTGAACTGCAATTGATTCCGGCAGTTCAAAGTATTGAACAATTTCACTGCCTGCAGGAATTTTATGAACAAGACCTGCTGCTATTATCACAAAAAAATAATGATCTTATATTTGAATACTGGTTGAAATTAGATACAGGTATGCATCGCCTTGGTTTGTCAGAAGATGAACTGACTTATTTATTAGCACATGAGATTGATTTTTTTAGTGATGCGAAATCACCGTGCTTACTATCAGGTATTATGTCGCATTTTTCCTGTGCAGATGAAGTTGATAATCCCATCAATAATGCACAACGGATACAGTTTAATCAACAGTGTCATCAGCTAACAGCAATACCAGCGATTAAGCACCATCCTGTGACAAAAAGCATGGCAAATTCTGCTGCAATTTTATCCATTCCCGAAGCACATTTTGACTGGCTAAGGCCGGGGATCATGCTGTATGGGGTATCACCCTTTGAGTCAAAAAAACCAATGCGAACGGGTTTAGATGAACAGCTGATGCCGGTAATGACCTTGTCAGCACATTTAATTGCCATAAAAAAATTAAAAAAAGGCGACTGCATTGGTTACGGTGCAAGCTGGTGCTGCCCCCGGGATATGACTATCGGTGTTATCGCCATAGGCTATGGTGACGGCTATCCCCGTCATGCACCATCAGGAACACCGGTATTAATACATGATACTGAAGTGCCTCTGGTGGGGCGAGTATCTATGGATATGATCACTATTGATCTAACGCCAGTGATAGAAAAATCCATCCCGCTTAAAATAGGGGATAAAGCGATATTATGGGGAGATGGTTTGCCGATTGAATATGTGTCACAAAAATCGGGTACTATTGCCTATGAATTATTATGTCAAATAACACAAAGAGTCAGCTTTAAATATGAATAACCAGAAGACCATTTACCTGAAAGATTATCAGCAGCCTGCCTATGTCATTAATCGAACTGAACTAAGTTTTGAGCTTGAAACTACTGTTTCTAATTCAAGTGATAAGCCAGAGGTAGTGACTATAGTAAAGAGTCGTCTGGAAATCCTGCGTAACGAAAAATCAGAAAGTCATGATGATGCCTTACGTCTCGCTGGACAAAATTTACAGTTAAAATCAGTCTTATTAAATGGTCAGCCTTTGGCAGGAGAGGATTATCAATGTACTGATGAACAACTTATTATTGCTAAAGTGCCATTTTCGTTTGTTCTGGAAATTGAAACCTGGATTAAGCCTGAAGAAAACAAAGCCCTTGAAGGTCTTTATCAGTCCAGTGGCAATTTTTGTACTCAATGTGAAGCAGAAGGTTTTCGACGTATTACCTACTATCTGGATCAGCCGGATATTATGTCCAGCTTTACCACAGCCATTGTTGCCGATAAAGAAAAATATCCCGTGTTATTATCCAATGGTAACTTGATGGAACAGGGAGAATTACCGGAAGGCCGTCACTATGCTGTCTGGCATGATCCTTTTAAAAAGCCGTGTTATCTGTTTGCTCTTGTTGCCGGTGATTTACTTAAAATTGAAGATTCTTATACCACTATCTCCGGTAAAAATGTCACATTACAATTATTTGTTGAAAAACAAAACGGTCAAAAATGTGACCATGCCATGAACTCGTTAAAGAATTCCATGATGTGGGATGAAGAAGTATTTGGTCTGGAATATGATCTGGATATCTACATGATTGTTGCTGTAGAAGACTTTAATATGGGCGCTATGGAAAATAAAGGCCTTAATGTCTTCAATGCTAAATATGTATTAGCTGATCCGCAAAGTGCGACTGACAATGATTATGAAGGCATTGAAGGTGTTATTGGTCATGAATATTTTCATAACTGGACGGGCAATCGAGTCACCTGCCGTGACTGGTTTCAACTGAGTCTTAAAGAAGGCTTAACTGTTTTTCGTGATCAGGAATTTACCTCGGATATGCAGTCCAGAGCAGTGAAGCGTATTAGTGACGTGAGGATTTTACGGGCGCATCAATTTGCTGAAGATGCCAGTCCAATGGCACATCCTATTCGTCCAGCTCAATATATGGAAATTAATAACTTTTACACTGTGACCGTATATAACAAAGGTGCAGAAGTCATTCGCATGATCAATACTGTATTAGGTGAAGAAAATTTTCGTAAAGGCATGGACTTGTATTTTGAGCGTCATGATGGTCAGGCGGTGACCACAGAAGATTTTGTTTCGGCCATGAGTGATGCCAGCGAAATTGATTTAAGCCAATTTTCCAGCTGGTATAATCAGGCCGGTACACCAAGAGTAAAAGTCAGTACATCCTATTTGCCTGATGAGAAAAAGTTTATTATTAATTTACAGCAATACTGTGATATTACACCTTATGAAACCTTAAACAGCCCGGATAAAAAAGTAAAAGATCCTTTTTATATTCCAATAAAAATGGGCCTTCTCTCTCAAACAGGTAAGCAAACGGGTAAGCAAAAGGGTGAACAAATACTAGAAGATATGATCGTACTGACAGAAGAGCAGCAGACAATTGAGTATTCTGATATAGATGAAAAACCTGTTTTATCACTATTAAGGGATTTTTCTGC
>WTAX01000307.1 GCA_013139395.1 Gammaproteobacteria bacterium
TAAAATAGTTGATATCAACAGCAAAAAAGCCTGATTTTAGTAAGCATTCATTGGATATTGCCTGATGCATAAACATCTTAGAATTTTTATTCTCTTGCTCATTTTGCTTATTGTTGCCATAGGGACCTGGGCAACCAATATGCGTGCAACGGATTGGTCTCATCCGCTAAGAGTAGTTATATACCCTATTAATGGTGATCAAAGTGATACAACAGAAGACTATATTACAAATCTTGACGAGCAGGATTTTGCCTCTATAAAAACATTTTTTATTGAAGAGTTAGAACAATACGGCATCACATCAGATGAGCCAATTGATATTGCACTCTCCCCTATCATCAGACAACTACCGCCAAAAATCCCGCATCAGGGTAGTACTTTAGATATTATTTTATGGAGTTTAAAACTACGATATTGGGCTTTTCAAAGAGATGAATATCAAGGGCCAAAAGCAGAAATACAATTATTTGCACTTTATTTCGATCCACAAACATCACCTGCAGTAAAACATTCTACTGGTTTGGAAAAAGGTCATATTGCCGTCATTAATTTATTTGCCAATAAAAAACAAAAACAGAGTAACTTATTTATTATTACTCACGAATTATTACATACCCTTGGAGCAACAGATAAATATAATTTAGCAAACAATGAGCCTGTTTATCCTCATGGCTTTGCCGAGCCAGATCTGCAGCCGCTTTATCCTCAAACTTATGCTGAAGTCATGGGTGGTCGAATCCCTATTGCTGAAGGTAATAGTAAAATTCCGGAAACACTTAATGAAGTAATTATTGGTCAGCAAACAGCATTGGAGATTCGTTTAATTAAATGAATGAGTAGTTGTCTTCAGTAAAAACAGTGATTTCAATTTTGAGTATCTTATTTTATTTTTTCCTTTTACCACGTACAATTAGCAAACAATCAAAAACATTAGGAGTCCAGAAATGGCAAAAGTTACACTAAAAGAAACCATCACTTCAGATTCTTCAGGCGAATTAGCAGCGATTGGCAGTAGCGCCAAAGATTTTACCCTGGTTGCAGGAGATTTGAGTGAAAAAAACCTGGCTAGTTATGAAGGCAAGAAAAAAGTCTTAAATATTGTACCCAGCCTGGATACACCTGTATGTGCAACTTCTGCACGACAGTTTAATGAAGCCGCTGCCGGCTTAGACAATACTGTTGTTTTGGTTATTTCAGCAGACTTACCTTTTGCTCAAAAACGTTTTTGTGAAGCAGAAGGCATTAACAACGTAGAAATGCTGTCCACTTTCAGAAGCAGTTTTGCTAAAGATTATCAGCTGGATATTGTTGAAGGTCCTTTGACTGGTCTATGCTCCAGAGCTGTTGTGGTTTTAAATGAAGCGAATGAAGTGATTTATACTGAACAAGTTCCTGAAATCACTCAAGAGCCAAATTATGATGCTGCCTTAGCCGCTCTTAAATAATTCTAAGATAAGTAAAGTATGGTGGTAGTGTTTTCATTCACTACCACCTTTTTTTATTTTGAAGGGATTAGCACATTGAGTCAGACTAGAGATCTCATTTTTACTTTCAAAAAGAATCAATTCAGGCAGAATTTTGACCGAAATGGTTTTTAGAGTTTTTCAACAGTATCCAGTAATTCCTGCCGTTCGATGGTTGACTTAAACTCCAGTAATTGCAAAATCAATAGAAGAAATGATCTCATCTCTAAAGAGGATTAAAGAACCAACTGGATTTTTTAATAAAGAAGTGGGTATAGCGGCAATTTGTGGAGTCAACAAAAGAAGTTTTTCATCATTAAAAATAATTTCAGGTGTTAATCTTACCATTGCAAGATTTTTAAAATTATTTAACTTCCCCAGTGGTATTGTAATACGTGTACCAATATCAGAAATTATTGGATTCTGTACGTCTAAAATATAAGGGTAGGCTTTTTTTGTGCGAGTATTAGGGTTTTTATAAATATCAAACTGTGCCATTAAAAGCTCCGAAATTCATCACCAAAAACCCCATTCTCTTCGATGAAGTCGTTATAAGCTTGAATAGCATTTTTATTTTCATCACGCCATTGTTGCTCTTGCTTCTGGGCAAGTATATTTTTCAATGCTTGTTCTAATGTTGCAGAAAGATTAACCTTTAACATCTTTGATTTTTTAAGTAAGTCACTGTTTATACTAAGGTTAGTTGGTTTTTTTGGTGCATTTTGATCATAATAATGGTACATGATAAACAACCTTTAAGTTTTATAAATATCAATTATACGCATTAATATGCGCATAGCAATATATATATTTGTAAAGCAGGCACCAACAAAAAAATTTAATCTCGAATTAGATAAAATATTTAACATACCCCTGAATGAGCGTATTACCGGTGTCCGGGATGTAATCCTCATGACAACCACAGCCGTGTGAGGTAAAACTTTCACGCATGGTTCTTAGGAGAGCGGACAGCATTTCTGCTGTCCGCAAAGCCGGCATTGGTCAAATGCAAAGAACATGTACAAGATTTCCCAGTTTAGTCTTTTTAGACTGATATTTTATTTAAACTGATTACTTTTCATGTTTAACTTAACAGTAAACGACATAGTGCCCTTTCCTTCAGATAAGACAATTAGTTGTTCCTCTACAGTGACCGACGTACCATTTCAAGCAGTTAATTCTGATGGAGTAGCAGATAGTGAATCGAAGGCAGGTAATTAAAATACTAGGAATGGGCATTTCCGCTGGTGTCTGCCCACTGGCACGATAGCGCTTGTGCTTTAAGTCGGTGCTTAGACGAGTGATATTTTCCTGTAAACCGCTTTGGTAGTCTGGGATGCTAATACCATCCAGTCCTGCCGCTGCCTGTTTGTTGAGTTGTTGCCAGCTTTGGTGCAGTAAGTCAGTCTTTAATAGTCGATATAAATTCTGAAATCTGTGCTTTGGCTGACACTGTGCTTTAAATGCAATGGCGTATAATTCGGTTGTCATAGTGGCTCCAGCCCGACATGTCCGGACTATGTTTCTGTTATACGCCGGATATTACTGTCAGCCCCTTCGCCATGTAAACGGCTTTCCCGTTCTCAGACTACTATGAGCTGATCCGACTTCCAGAGTGTCTTCGATGGCCTGCTTTTAAGCTGAGCTTCCCTACCTTGTCGAGAATAACTTCTCTCAAGGAACATCTTTGGATCTCTCAAGTTCCTGATTCATCTCTTTATACATGTCACGGCTTAATAACCCCGCCGGCTTTCCACAACCTCACCTGTTTACGGTTGCTTTACATGGACTTCGGATACGTTACAAACCTCGTCAGCCGAGTACAATTTATTATCGGGGCGATACCAGCACTTCAGGGACACACATCCCCTATGGCCTGTATAATTCTCTGTGTACGCTTCACCTGTTTTGCTCGTTTGTTTGTGATCTCATCACTGAAAAGAGTCTTTACTAATCCAAACTCCGTCACAGGCGCAACACTCGATATGGGTGGAAGGTTAATCCTTACCCGACAGGGACTTGCACCCTGCAAGATGTATCAAGCTTCGCTTGACGCACTAACGTTTTGCTCAGCGGCTGGCGAAAGTGTCACGTATTTTTGCATCGCAAAAATCGTGACACTTTTGTCCGCTGGAGAAATTTGTTAGCACTTTTTACTGCAAAGTATCTATGTAATTATTCTTTATCGTCCTGAAAAATATATTACAATTTTCCAACTCTAATTTTAGCGGACTTTTGGATTTAATTAATACATAAGGATTCAGTTCGATTATTACATCGACACTTTCTTTCCCCTCCTCAGAGATATTTTTAATTTCATTATATAAGGCAACTTTTTTTTGAATGCTTTCTTTGGGGGTTTTTGAATCACTTAAAGTGGAAGGCATTCTCAAAATTAATTTACCTTTGCAGTTGTTGGCCGGAATAGGGAACTTATCTTTATATATAAATATTTCAAATTGCCCATTATTAAGAACAGTTTTTTTTTGCATCGAAAAGTTACTTTTCGTGAGCTTATATTTAATATGATAATAGTCGGTATATTTACCGTGACGTATTGAAATATGTTCACAATTATTAGCGAGTATTTTAACGCTAACTAGTATAAAAAAACTTATAGTAATAAATAATATTGTTTTACTCATGGGTGAACATTACCTTTGTATTTATTCCAATTATTGATAAAGTCACTCTCTTGTCCCTTACCTAAAGCAGTATTATAGTATCGTTTCCAGTACGCGGCCATTTTGGCAATATCATTGTGTTTTGGGAGCGGCGCGGGCACTCGTAGATAGTGTATACGTGCTATTGCAGCTGCATATTTGTCATTATTTTCTAACTCCTTTATTTTGTCTGCAGCCAGAGTAGACATTAGTTGTATTACCTTGCCAGATAACTGTGGCCTATATTTCAGGAAGTTATCCCAAATATCATTGTGTGTTTTTGGCTCAATTTGAAAGTAACTTAAAGCTGGCCCACCTATTTGTTTACGATGTATTAGATTGCTTTCTTGAATGGCAGTTGCTAGAAGTAATTGCTCTGCCGCAGGTGAATATAACCCAAGCTTAAAAAGTGCTGGTTTTATTGCTGTTGCTATAAGATGTTGTGGATTTGTTGGCATAATCCTTTCCTTGTTTTATGCGTGCTAACATTAAATAGACGGCAACTTGTAATATTGGGATAACAAGCTTCCGACTTTGTCGTTTACAATATTAATATAACTTACTTATGAACACCACCACAAGGAATCAGGTTTTTCTTACAAATCTACATATTTTTCAATTTATTTTTTTACTTTTATTATCTTTTACATTGTGTATGATTTAATGTGAAATTCAGACACATTTAATTTATTCATATAAGCAATTGAATATTATTAACTTTGTACATACTTTAAAAAATACCGGGTAAAATCCTTTTGAAATTACTGTATTTCTCAACTCTATAAAAGACCAGTCAAACAGAACAAAGAATGTTGTTTTCTTATTCATATTTCACTTCAAGTTAAGTCAGTTCTGAACCAAACTTGAAATATTACACAACACAAACTGTGCTGCAGTATATTATCCTAATGCGCAGCCAAAAACTGTCATTGTAAGTAAGGAATAAAAAATGGAGGAGATAATTGGTTTGAAACAGCTATTTGGCTATTAATTTCATGAGAAAAATAGTAAGACCTCACCCTATTTATGAAAGTGACCGATACTTAAGTATTAAACAGGTAGTCCAACCTGGAAAAATCAAATCGACAGGAAAAGATGGGGATATACAGAAGCTTAATGTTTTGTATGTTTTGACCATAGAGTTGAAGCATCAACGAAATGAATTTTTTGGATTTTTTCTTTGAAATCACTACAGTGACCAGCCTGCATCTGGCTTTGCTCAGAATTTTTCTCAGCGTCACCGCATGAACGACTACAGCCGCCGCAACCTGCCTGATAGCCTTTATATTTTGGATCCTGTTTAGCTAACCATTCCTGAAAGACAATCCACAACACACATAGTAGTGGTAAAGCAATCAAAGACAAGATATAAGTCATTATAATCCAGACCCCATAAATCGATAATTAATAAAATCTTAAGTCGAACTAAACAATCCGGCAAAGCCCATAAAGGCCATTGACAGGATTCCGGCAATTATTAAATTGAATGCAGTGCCTCGAATTAACACCGGGACATCCATGATTTCAGTCTCTTCACGAATACCGGCCATCAATACCATTGCTAAAGTAAATCCGGCACCAGCACCTAATGCAAAGACCAGACCTTCAACCAGATCATAGCTGCGATTAGTGGCAAAAATTGCCAGACCTAAAATGGCACAGTTGGTGGTAATTAACGGTAAAAAGATCCCTAAGGATTTAAACAGAGCAGGACTAAGTTTTTTTATACTCATTTCGATAAACTGTACGGTACTGGCAATGACCACAATAAAACTGATCAGACGTAAATACGGGGCATAAATTAACACATAGGTATTGAGTATCCAGGCACATAAGGCGGTAATGACCAGTACAAAAGTGGTTGCCAAACCCAGACGAAATGACGTTTCTAAATGTCCGGAAACACCCAGAAACGGGCACAGTCCAAGAAAATAGGCCAGAACAAAATTATTGACTAATAAGGTGCTGATGAAAATCCAGAGCAGATCATCCATTGTCTTTCACTCCTTCAGTACTCACTTTTTCAACAGCAAGCATTCTATCGGCATCAGCCACTTTAATTAAAAACTGTCTTCTACGCTCAGTGAACCAGTTAAAAAATAATAACAGCAGTCCGAGTGTTAAAAATCCACCAGGTGGTAAGATCATAATGACCCAGGGTTCAAAGTTAGCACCAAACAGATCAACACCAAATAAAGCCCCTACGCCTAATATTTCCCTAACAGAGCCCAGGGCCAGCAAGGCAATCATAAAGCCGCCTGACATACCCACAGCATCCATCACTGCATATTTCACATTATGCTTCGAGGCGAAGGCTTCCTGGCGTCCCAGAATCATGCAATTGGCAACAATAAGCGGAATAAAGGCACCCAGTTCTTTATGAATGGCGGGCAGCATCGCCAATATACTATAATCGACCACTGTAACAAAAGTGGCGATAATAATAACGTATAAGGAAATACGAACCTGTTTAGGTATCCATTGCTTAAAGCTGGACACCAGAAAACTGGAGGTGACCAGCACAAAAAAAGTAGCCAATCCCATCACCACAGCATTGATTGCGGAATTTGTCACTGCCAGCATAGGACACATGCCCAGTACCTGAACAAAAACAGGATTATCCCGCCACAGGCCTTTGATCATTTCCTCATATGCACTTACATCTGTTGCCATTACGCTTTACCTGTTTACTTTTTATTGACTTTCTTTATTAACTTTAGCTTCGTATAATTCCAGAGCAGGCTCATTGCCCTGCTCTGCAAGCCGTGGTGACCATTTTTTAAATGCCTGATTAATGATCTTAACCACTACTTTTGATGAAATCGTTGCGCCGGTAATGGCATCAATTTCATTCTCATGAGTTTTGGTACCTTTTTTTACCGCCTTGATATCTTTGTGCATAGGTAAATTAATAAATTCACCAACAAAGTCCATATCTTTAAAAATTTTGTCACCCAGTCCCGGTGTTTCCCGACTGTCTAAAATTTCCATTCCGGTAATATTAGAATTTGAACTAAGATAACCGTATAAGACATGAACAGTGTCCTGAAATCCCGGTGCTTTACCTTGTATGGCATAACCGATAAATTTTTTATCTTTGTCATAGCCGGCAAAGATCATTTCATCATCCATGCCGTCCGCTTTAACAACAACCAGTTTATTGTCTTTAAAATGCAGTTTTTGCATATGGCTGACATGAGGAAGTACTTTAAATACCGCCAGCCGCAACTCTCTGGCCTTGTTTTCCTTGATGGTATCAAAGGTAAGCATATAGATGGCAATAATAATCATCCCGGAGATAAAACCGGCAATAGCCATAGACATGACCAGTCGGCGACTGCTCGGTTCCTGAGTTTGTACTGTAGTATTTGTCGTATTCATTAGCTGATTTAACCCTGCCGACCAAAAATTTTGGGTTGAGTATAACGATCAATCAGCGGTGTTGCTGCATTCATCAATAATATTGCATAGAGCATTCCTTCTGGTAAGCCGCCAAATAAGCGAATAAGAACGACCAGAAAACCAATGCCGATACCAAATATCCAGCATCCCCTGGGTGTTAAGGGTGAGGTCACCGGATCAGTTGCCATAAAAAATGCACCCAGCAGCAAACCACCGGAAAATAAGGTAAATAAAGGGGAAGGATATTTATCGCCATCAGTTAAAAACATGATGAAGGAAAATAATGCTGCAGTTAAAAAGATGGCAGCAGGAATACGCCAGTCTATACCACGTCGCAACAATAAATAAATACCACCCAGTAATAAAAATAAGGCACTGGTTTCACCAATTGAGCCTGCAGTATTACCCGTAAACAGAGGCCAGAGTGCAGTGCCCTGCTGTTCAAATTTCATTAAGCCTAATGGTGTGGCCGCACTCATTGCATCAACCTGAGACTGCATAAACGGCAGCGCCAGATTAGAGCTATGTATCTGAAAAAATTCACCCGGCCCGCCTGCGGCTCCCCAGGTTGTCATGGCAATAGGAAATGTTCCTAATAAGAAGGCTCTGCCCAGTAAAGCCGGATTAAATATATTAGAGCCTAAACCACCCCAGACAACTTTGCCCAGGCCAATGCTCACACAACCGCCAAGAAATGCCATCCACAAGGGTAAGCCCGGCGGTAATGTCAAAGCTATCAATAAACCAGTCAAACCAGCACTGGTGTCACTGATAGCAAAACGCCTTTTTTCTTTATCGGTGAAGACCCATTCAGTCAATATTGCACCGGCAATAGAGGTCAGTATTATCAATAAGGCACTGAGTCCAAAAAACCATAATGACGCAGCGGTTGCCGGTAATAACGCAATCCAGACATCTTTCATTGCTGCAGGTGTCGTTAGTTCCTGACGCAACAAAGGTGCAGATTGAAGTAAAAGATGGGGATCCTCTTTTTTCAATTGATGGTTTTTCATTACTATTATTTTATTCTCTAGTCTTTATTCTTCATTGAAAGATTGCGCAAATTATCTTTAGCGGTTCGTATCAGCTGCACTATAGGAATATTTGATGGGCAGGCATAGGTACAGGCTCCACATTCAACACAATCCATGACGTTATATTTTTCCTGCATTTCTGCAAACAGTCTGGCCTTACCTAATAGTGCCAGACGAGATGGGTTAAGAAAATATGGACAGGCCTCAAGACAGCGGGCACAACGAATACAAGGGTATTCTCTGGGTCGTGCTGTTTCCTTATCAGTAAAAGCTAAAATGCCTGATGTGCCTTTTAAAATCGGGGCATCCAGATCAGCAATGGGCGTACCCATCATAGGGCCGCCCATAATCACTTCTCTGGTCTGATCTTTGAGGCCGCCGGCAAATTCAAGCACATCACGTATGGGTGTACCGATAGGTACAATTAAATTAGCAGGCTCTTCGACACCTGGGCCTGCTAATGTCACAATACGTTCAATTAAAGGCATACCATGATCAAAGTAATCCGCTAAGGCAACAATTGTACCGACATTATTAACAGCAATACCAATATCTCTGGGTAATTTCCCAGCCGGTAATTCTTTATTATAAATGCTTTTAATGAGCATTTTTTCTGCACCCTGTGGATATTTTACTTCCAGAGGTACAATATCAATAGGCATATCTGCAGTCAGGTATTGCTGTAATTTGCTGATGGATTCCGGTTTGTTTTTTTCTACACCAATGGCAACGCGTTTAGCACCCAGTTGCTGACGTAATATTTCACAACCCCGTAGTACCGCTTCAGGCCGCTCCACCATTAAGCGATGATCATTAGTTAAATAGGGTTCGCACTCGGCACCATTGACGAGTAAATCATTTATCTGCTGCTCATCAGGAATTGAATATTTAACATGGCTGGGAAAAGCCGCCCCGCCCATACCAACAATACCGGATTGTTGTACAGCATTAATAAATTCATCAATACTCAGATCCTGTACATTG
>WTAX01000345.1 GCA_013139395.1 Gammaproteobacteria bacterium
CATGAGTAGATTTAATAAATTATCACATGTTATCTGGCATTGCCAATATCATATAATTTGGGTTCCAAAATATCGATTTCGAGTATTGAGTGGTGAAGTAAAAAGAGAAGTATTAGATTGCATACGAGTATATAGTAGTCGTCTTAAATGCGAGATTGTTGAACTTAATGTTCAGCCTGATCATGTGCACTTGTTGATAAAAGTACCACCAAAGCAATCAATTTCAGATTTAATGGGTGCATTGAAGGGAAGAGCTGCGATAAGAGTATTTAAACGGTTTCCGTATTTAAAGAAAAAACCATATTGGGGTAATCATTTCTGGGCTAAGGGTTACTGCGTTGATACCGTTGGTCTTGATGCAGAAATGATAAGGAAGTATGTGAAGTTTCAGGAAAAGCTTGAAAAGCACCAAGAACGATTAGATTTTTAGAATAAACCCGGGATGACCAGCTTGCCTTCTAAGAGGGCAAGCATAGCCCCCTTATAGGGGGTAAAAACAAAACCACCTTCTAAGAAGGTGGATTCTTTACTTCTGCTTTTAACCTCCCCCTTCTTTAGAAGGGGGATTGAGGGGGTTGAAAATCAACAACTTAAACCCCCTCTGTCCCCCTTTGAAAAAGGGGGAAGAAAAGAAACAGCTATTTCTGGATGAACGCTGAATAGTTACAATTTTTTATTTAAATGCCAGTGTAAATTTAAGTGCTTTTAAATAATCAGCCTCTTGTTGAAGATCAACGAGTGTCAAAGGATGTTTATCAAAAAATTCATCTGGAAATTGCAGTGTAATTGTTTGCTCTTTTGCCACAGCTTTAATTTCGGGGAGGGCATTCTCACTGCGATCCCGATGTAATAAAATACTCAGTCGCAGCAATATTGCTAAATAAGTTGTGGACTGATTACATTCTTTAGAGAGTGTTTTAAAATTTTGTTTGGGAAACTTTCTTCTCTGAGCACTGATGAGAATAGCGAGTCGATGTTGTTCTTGACGGGAGAAACCGGGAAGATCTGAGTTTTCTAAAATATAAGCACCGTGTTTATGGTACTGGTTATGTGCAATAGATAAACCAATTTCATGTAACAGTGCAACCCATTCTAATGTTTGTTCACTGGAAAATTCCTCAATTGACCATGCTTCCTGCACTTGTTGATAAAAATTTGATAATGTTTTCTCAACCTCCCGGGCTTGTCGGGTATCAACATGATATTGCTTAAGTAGATGATTAATCGTTCTTTGACGTACATCTTCATGACTCAGACGACCTTGCAGATCATAAATAACGCCTTCTCTTAAAGCACTGTCAGAAACATTCATGGACTCTATTTTTAATACTTTAAACGCACCATATAATACAGCAACTCCGCCACAAAAAATGGCCTGACGCTCAATGTTAAGTCCTTCTAACTCCAGTTTAGAAATACTTTTTTGCTTGACCATTTCTTTGATTAGCCATTTTAGGCCTTTAATGGTAATACCAGGGAAGGGAGTCGTCGTATTTTTACTGTCATGATAGGCGCGTAATACTTTACCAATAGCTTTAATTGTTCCAGAAGCACCTGTTGCATATGTCCAGCCAACATTGGTATAGGTGTTTTTTATTGTTTGTAATTCCAGACGTGAATAAAGCTCTGCAATTTTAAAATTAGTGTCACTGAGCTTACCATCAGAAAATGCTTTTAAAGTCATACTGACACAACCCATGTGCAGGCTTTCAGTATAGCTTGGGCTAAAACCCTTACCAATAATAAATTCGGTACTACCCCCGCCAATATCAATGACTAAACGATTTTCTGTGTTTTCAGACTGACTATGGGCAACACCAAGATAAATAAGACGTGCTTCTTCACGTCCGGCAATGACTTCAATAGGATGCTTTAAAGAGCTTTCAGCCTGTACTATAAAATCAGCACCATTTTTTGCTTTGCGTAGAGTGTTGGTGCCGACAATACGAATGTTCTGAGCAGGTATATTATTAAGTCGTTGGCCAAAACGGGCAAGACAATCCAGTCCTTTTTGCTGAGCTTCTATAGAAAGCTCTCCTTTATCATTGAGGCCGGATGCCAGTCTGACCATTTCTTTCATACGGTCAATGATCAGCAACTGATCATTTTTGAGCTCTGCAACAATAAGGTGAAAACTGTTAGAACCCAGATCGATGGCAGCAAAAATTTCTTTTTGTTGTTCAGAATGGTTATTATCTATCAATTTAAATGCTCTATAATTTTTTTATAAGTGAAATAGTTACAACTTACTCTACTATGTTAACTTTTATTCGATAATTGGTATTAAGATCAGTGTAACGTTTGGTTGAATGAAACGTTGCGTTATTTTGTTCGTTAATTTTATTAATGGCCCCACCTAAAAAGATCCATTGACCCAATTGGCCGGTGACAATGGTATCTACTGAGCGGGTATTAATACGATCAGGGTATTGGCGATTCATAGACTGATTTTTAGGACGTACTTTTAATGTGACCTGCTCGCCATTTAAGGTTGGAAATACTTCAAAGCCAGATGTGACATCGACAAGTTCCACTGTATTTTGACCTCGTGGATAATAACGCCTGGAAGCAGAACGAAGATCAGGTTGTTCAGAAGTGTAATAGGGAACTTTTTGACCGGTTTGAATAAAGGCCCAATTGCCTTCAAGTGTTCTTACTCGAAAAGTGTCAGGATAACTTTGAGAGTTATTTCTGCGAGTATGAGTTGATTTGATAACTGAACCATTTTTACCATAGCGAACAGTAATATTAGGATTGTCCGTATTAGGTGCACGGCTTCTGATAATGGCGTCATCGCCCATTTTTATTCGACCCTCAATACTGTCCTGCTGATAGTCTGAATCACCTTCAAGTGAACTGGAGACTTCGATGAGCAGGTTATGCAGAGGTTTATCTAATTCCTCTAATAGTTGAGCTATTTCATTTAAAATAGGGGTTGAAGCTTTCACGATTAATAAGTTATTTTTTGCTGTGAATTTAGCTTGATCAGCATAAAGTGGTGCAATAGATGGTATTAATACTTGTGCAGGCTGTTGGGTTTGAAATACTCTGACGTTGGATTCTGAAAAAACGTGAGTAGGTAAGACAAAGCAAAAGAATATTAAAAGAATTAATAGTATTTTGTTATTTAACTGCTTTTTTAAATTGTTTTTTAACATAATATCTACCACTTTATATCTGTATTTTTGTTTTTCAGATAGGATTAAATAGTCATTATTTTATCATAAAAATCAGTTTAAAGGCTTAAACCTAAATAAATCAGTTGAACCTACTGCGAGCGTCCAAGACACTGAATCTTCAAGACTTTTCAGAGCATTTTGAATTCACCCGTAGGGTGACTACGAATAAATCCAAAATAACCTGCAAAGCCTTGAA
>WTAX01000524.1 GCA_013139395.1 Gammaproteobacteria bacterium
TGTGCCAGAAGTGATCTGACGCTATCAATATCACCAATCATGGACGCCTGCATCAGTTCTTTTTCTTGTGCTGAAGGATCTTTTAGCTTGTTTTTTTCTGCTAAAATATTTACAGACAGAAGGTTACAAATAAGGAAAATATTCAGGAAAAAAAACCAATGAGAGAACATTTTTATCTTATTTTTAGGTATTATGAGATGCTTCATCCTCTTCCTCCGGTTCATCTGGCTCTTCATGAGCAATACCTTTATGACAATCAATACAGGTTTGACCTTTTAATTGAGCCCGGGGGTGCTTTTTGCGCGCCGAACGATCCTGTTCACTGAATTCCATATTATCAATGCTGTGACAATTGCGGCACACTAAAGAATCATTGGCTTGCATCTTTGCCCAAACGCTTGATGCCATTTCCCAGCGGTGAGATTCATATTTTTCTTTAGTATCAATGGTGCCAAGAAATTCATGCATAACATCTTTATAAGCAAGAATTTTTGCTTTCATTTTTGGCAAAAAAGCTTTAGGTACATGACAGTCAGCACACGTGGCCTGAACGCCAGAGGCATTTTTATAATGTACCGTCTCTTTATATTCTTCCAGATTAACTTTCATGCTATGGCAGGAAGTGCAAAATTCCATTTCATTAGTGTGGGCAAGAATTGTATTAAAGCCACCAAAAGCCGCTATACCCGCAAAAAAAACAACAATGATAGTAATTATATATTTCCGAGAGTAAAGTCGTTGACCTTGATTTGATGAAGTGTTGTCAGACATTATGCATTCCTATTAAGGTGTATATCCTTATTAGTCTAATTTTTTGGAATAAAAAATAAATTATCCAGACTTAAAGCAAGAGATGCACTAATTAATGGTACTTGTGGAGACCGCGAGATAGCTCTCAAAAATTATTGAATCAATAGTTTTAAATCTGGACTACTCCTAAAGCATTTGTCATGCCAGTTTAATTGAACTTAAGTCGTTTACAGAGAGGGGGAATATTGGAGGGAAATAAGATAATTTTTTTCATGCTAATTTGTCATGGTAACTATTTTTAATTTGTCATTTTGTCATAGTAAATATGGAACAAAAGCTGTCGTTGATAGTTTGTAACGTGATTAACTAAAACTATTCTTATGAACATTTTCTTTCTATACTATAGTCAAAATAAGATTTAACGAATTAAAATATCATTTACTGGTATTAAATAATTTAAATGGAATAAAATCATGGCATATAACGTCTAATGATTAAAACGGGGAAAAAGTTTAATCTATGTCGATATTTCAATTTTGCCGGCCTAATAGGCATTTAGAAAAAAAGCTTGAAAACTGCAGGCAAAAAATGTTCCGCATTGCATTTTCATGGTGTCATGATGAAATGTTAGCGGATGATTTGGTTCAAGATAGCCTGATCAAGGCATTATTGCGCTTAAATCAACTTAAGAAACCAGAAGTTCTGGAGTCATGGGTGATCTCTATTCTGAATAATATCTGGAGGGATCACCTGCGACGACAAAAAGAGTTTATTGATATTGATGAACATATCCAACTCAGCAATGAAAATCCCGAAAATATCCATGAACGTGATCGAATTGTACTACGGGTACGTGAAGCCATAGGATTATTACCTATGGGCCAACGACAAGTCATCAGTCTGGTTGATTTGGAAGGAATGAGCTATAACGAAGTTTCACAAACTCTGGAAATACCGGTTGGGACAGTGATGAGTCGCTTGAATCGAGCCCGTAATGCAATGATGAATAAATTAAGTAATGATAGTCAGGTCGTTTCCCTGCATCAACAGCAACACTGGCTGGAGAAAAATAATGTCTAAAATTGTTTCTGAAGAAATGCTTAATGCATACCTGGATAATGAACTGGATGAAAAAGATGCCCGCTTTATCGACTACCAGATAAAAAATAATGTTCAATTACAACAGAGAGTTGAGCAATTGCAGGATCTTAAACTTAAAATACGAGCCAGTTATGCATCTGTAAGCCCTCCCGCTCACCATAAAATCAGACAAGCTAAACAAAAACATGTGTTTTCAGCAGGTCTGGCAGCTTCACTCACTCTGGTTGCTGGTCTAGCTTCAGGCTGGTATTCCCATGGTTATTTTAATTCTTTTTCTACTCATTCTGAATATTTACTGGGTGTTAAACTGGACAATCTAAAACCAGAGGATAATAAAATTATTATTCATCTGGCAAAAAATGATATTGCCTTATTTGATCAGGCACTAACAAAAGCGGAAACATTATTAACACGTTTTGACACGTTAAATCAGGATGGAAAAATTCATGTGTTGGCTAATTCCTATGGCATGGATTTGTTACGTAAAGGGAAGTCACCCTATCAAAAGCGTATTATTAGTATGATGAAAAATCATGAAAATATTAAATTTGTGGCCTGTGAGAATACCATTAAACGTTTAAAAGCCACTGGAAAATCAGTTGATTTATTACCAGGAGTCAAGGTGCACGGCCCTGTCATTAATGAGATTGTTGCAGGCTTGAAAAATGGCTGGACTTATATGAAGATTTAATTTTTATCTGTTCAATTCTATCCTGGCAAAATCAAACAAAAAAATACCCTGAAAACAAGCAACAGGGTATTTAATAGAAAAATTACTTCACTATCTTATTATCAGGGCTGAACATATTTGTATCCTTGTTTCTGTAGATCAGCTATCGCAGTTACACCTGCTGTGACATATTCAACTCCATCAATAAGCTGTGCAGTGGCATCACCTGCAGGTAATATACCTTTTTTCATAAAACTTCGTGCAGTATTCTGGCAAAAGTAAAACCTGACACCGTAATCATTCATTAGCTCTTCAACTTTTGACTGAAATTTGTTGCGACCTGAGACATCTCCATGACCATTTTCTCCTGTATCATTGAGCATGAGAAAACCACCACCACTATGAACGATTACTTTTATATCAATATCATCAAGGTCTATACCATTGGTTATGGTGTAATCATTTATCATGTTTTTCAAGTTACCCAAAGCATAAGAACGAGAACAGCTGGCAATATTATTAACTATTTTGCTTGTATCCCCAGTTGGAAATCCATCATCATCAACCGGATGGGCAGCATAAGAATCTCGACATGATTTATTCAGCTGCATTACAACTTTAACCCTTTATTATTTAACAAACAATATTAAAATTTTTTACACTATTATGTTTTAGCGTTAACGAGGCTACAAAAAGTAACTATAAAGAGAGACGTTCATATTATTAAATTTATTCCATATTTTTTTAAATAAAATTTTTTAATTTTTATGGAATAAAATGATGAGTTGTTACGTCTTTAGAATATGACTGCAAAAGAAATTAATAAAATAGCTGTCAATTTAAATTTATAAATTTTAGGAGAATACAATGTCAGATATAAAATCAAAACTAATATGGGCACTTTTTATGTGCTTAACGATAGTTATCAGCAACCCGTCTATGGCAAGTGAACGCTATGGAAAACAGAAGGTGGTCTATCATATTAACTATGATAATCCAAAAACCCAGGCAGGAGCTTTGCGCAACATTCAAAATCATATCAATGCAGTTGGTGCTGAAAAACTTGAATTAAAAATTGTTTTGCATGGAAAAGGACTATCCCTTCTGTTGGAGCCTGATGCACAGAAAAATACCAAGTTAAAATTTGGTAATGCTACTGATACTATGCAGGCAAAAATTAGTGGCCTTAAAGATCAGGGTGTTGAATTTAATGTTTGTGCGAATACATTAAAAGGTAAGAAAATAAGTTATGAAAATGATCTTTATGATGTAGAAAAAAGCAATATTGTACCCAGTGGTGTTGCGGAACTAACGCATTTACAAGCCTTGGGATATACTTATATTAAACCATAAAAACAGCAGTTTATTAAGTTTTACTGCGGCTTTATGATTTGTAATGACTCTAATCTGTATTAAATCTGGTTGCCCTCAACACCATCTTCATGAGAGTCGATGGGCTGCCATATACAGATTTTGTCAT
>WTAX01000157.1 GCA_013139395.1 Gammaproteobacteria bacterium
TGCAGCATCTGGTCGGCTGTTGATAACGATTTTGAGTTCATCTCAAAGGTTCTTTGTGTTTCAATTAAGTTAACTAATTCTTCAACAGTATTGACATTCGAGCTTTCTAATGAGCCTTGCAATAGACCACCTCGATCATCTTCACCGGGAATGCCGGTTGTTGGTGAGCCGCTGGATACCGTTTCTAAAAACTGATTATCACCAATAGGCATTAAACCTGATGGATTGACAAATGACACGGTTTCAATGTTACCCACCTGAGTAGGTGCTGCATTTCCCGGCTCCAGAGCTGAAACTGTACCGTCAAGACCTATGGTGACAGAAATTGTCTGCTCCGGTAATGTGATTTGCGGTTCCATCAGCATACCATCTGATGTGACCAGACGACCTTGTTCATCAACCTGAAACGAACCATCACGGGTATAAGCTATATCACCATTAGGACGTGTGATCTGAAAAAAGCCATCACCCTGGATAGCAAGGTCTAATGAATTTTCCGTTTGAATAAGATTGCCCTGCATGTGCATTTTTTGTGTCGCTGCCACTCTAACACCTGTACCCAGCATCATACCGGAAGGTAAAGTAGTATCCTGCGTTGCCTGTGCACCAGGTTGTCTGATATTTTGGTAAATCAAATCTTCAAATACAGCACGGTCTTTTTTAAAACCCGTAGTGCTGGCGTTAGCCAGATTATTCGACACCACCTGTAAGCGCAGCTGCTGCGCATCTAAACCCGTTTTTGCTACCCATAATGCTGGATTCATAACTTTCTCCTGAAAGCATCTAAAATAGATTATTAACCTTGCAATCTCATTAATTGTGTACTGGACTGATCCATCTCTTCTGCTTTTTTCATTAACTTCACTTGCATTTCATACTGTCTTGACAGGCTGATCATATTG
This sequence comes from Gammaproteobacteria bacterium, assembly GCA_013139395.1. Lineage (GTDB taxonomy): Bacteria > Pseudomonadota > Gammaproteobacteria > GRL18 > GRL18 > GRL18. The sequence continues at coordinate 903 of WTAX01000157.1, forward strand.
ACCATTTCTGAAATGGCATTGACATTTGAGCTTTCCACCACACCGGAGACTAATGACACCGAGGCATCAGCTTCGGCTGGCTGAGCATTTTTTTGCACCAGTAAACCTGACTCACTTTTTTGCATATTAGTCAGATCAGGTTTGACCAGCTTTAAACGCCCAATAACCGCTGTAGCATTATTTTCAGCACCTATAGGTACAATGGAAATCGTACCATCGCTGGTAATATCAATTTTACTTGCCGGTGGAATCGTCACCGGTCCGCCATCACCCAAAACCGGCAAACCGGCTCCAGTAGTTAACATACCGGTTTCTGTTAATTTAAAATTACCGGCACGGGTATAAGCCTCTGTACCATTTTTATCTAACACAGCAAAAAAACCATCCCCTTGAATAGCAACATCTAAGGAATTGCCCGTGGAAATCATACTGCCCGATTTAAAATCAGTTCCTGGATTTTCAGTCATGGAATAAACTCGTGACGGCAGACCTGCACCAAAAACCGGTTGACTACGGGCTGCAGCAAAGTCTGCTTGAAATCCTGTCGTACTGGCATTAGCAAGATTATTCATATGCAATTGTTGATTAAGCATATTTTCTTTTGCCCCGGACATGGCAATAAAAATAAAATTATCCATTGTTCTTCACCCTTTAAACTCCATGCATCTGATTTTTGACACCGTATTATCTTAATATTTATAATGCATGATTCAGGCCAAAAACTTTTCCAGGCAATATAAAAAAGGCGAATAAATTCGCCTCTACATAAATAATCTCATTTAATTGTAGAGGCGAATTTATTCGCCTGATAACTTATCCACTACACTGCGAAAAAATAATTTATAACTGTATCACTGTCTGAGTAATGGTATCTGCTGTAGTAATTGTCTTAGCATTAGCCTGAAAATTACGCTGGGCAGTGATCAGATTAATTAACTGCTCGGTCAAGTCCACATTGGAATCTTCCAGCGCGCCTGAGTTAATTAAACCGGCATTACCTTCACCCGGTGCATTAATAATGCCCTGCCCGGATGAAAAAGACTCTGCCCAGTAATTATCACCTAATTGACTGAGTCCCTGGCTGTTAGTGAAGCTAGTCAAATAAACCTGCCCAAGGTTATTTGACTGTCCATTGGTGAAACGGGCTGAAATAACACCCGATTGATCAACATCAATACCTGACAGCTGCCCCGTGGTGTAGCCGTTCTGGGTTAAATTAGTCACACCAAAATTAGCCCCGTATTGAGTGAGGTCACTCAGATCAAAAGCAATAGTCGAATCAGCAGCGCCTGATGCCGGTACAGCACCCGATAAATCAAAGGTTAAAGAAAATGTTCCTCCAACAGGAGCGGTTAAATTACCAGAACTATCAAATTCAATAGTTTGCGTACCTGGAGCACCTGTCACTCCGGTATTATCAATCGTATTGAAGATATTACCCTGAGCATCAATTAACTTTGTTGCAACTTGCCATTCATTTGGGTTCACTGTCTTTCTAAAATACAGTGACGTGAGCAGGGCATTACCCAGCGAATCATACGAGGTAAATGAAGTCGTATGATTGTAACTATCAGGATCTACCACACCTGTTGCAGGATCAATACTCCATGGATCAGCAATATCATCAGGAGCAACTTCACCTGAATCAATATTCGCCACCAGAGTAGCGTCTGTTGTTGCATTGGGAGCAATATTAGTTGAATTAATCTGCAGATTCACAATCGAGCCGGTATTAATATCATTAGTATTCGGATCAATACCATAGCCTTTCAAATTTGAGTTACTATTGTCGACAATAAAACCATCTTTATCCACCTTAAATTGTCCGTTACGGGTGTATACCTGATTGCCTGAAACATCTGCCAAAGAAAAGAAGCCGTCCCCGGTTATCCCCAAATCCAGATTGTTTTCTGTAAAGATAATATTACCCTGGGTAAATTGTTGTGAAGCGGCGGCTAATCTGACACCACTACCAATGGCGGTACTCACTGAACCAAACTTACTGGAGGCATAGACATCAGCAAACTCAGCTCGTGACTGTTTAAAACCAATAGTACTCACATTAGCAATATTATTGCCGGTAATTTTTAAATCTGCCTGCGCTGCATTTAAACCACTTAAACCAATACGAAATGGCATGATATACCTCCTGCCGATTATGCTTCTTATTATTAAAGTTTATCTAATTTCTCTTACTGCTGAAAAGTCAATACTGCCCAAACCTGCAAGATTTAACTGCATTCCCTGCCCGCCTTGTCCGATGGTGACACTATCCACCTTGGCACTCACTAATACTTCCTGAGCAATTTGCTCACTGCCGACATCAGCTATTGCCTGAACCCGATAGCCTCCCGGCGGCAAATAATTGCCGTTTTGATCCGTGCCGTCCCAACTAAAGTTAACTTCTCCCGCTGCCTGTGTTCCCATGGGAATTGTTTTAACCAATTGTCCCGCAGCATCTGTTATTTCCAGCGTTAAATTTGTTGTGGATGAGCTCAAATCAACCTGACCTGTGACATTTTGTCCCGCTTCTAACTGTGCAATACCGCCTGGGGCTAAGACACTGCGTCCCACCAGACTGGAAGCCTGCAAAGCAGAAGCAGACATCATATTTGCACTAAAATTATCAAAGGATTTCTGTAATTCTTCTGCCCCTGCTGCCGTTTCAAACTGTGCCAGTTGACTTAAAAACTCTCCATTTTCCTGAGGCTCCAGGGGATCCTGATTTTTAAGCTGTGCAATCAACAATTGCATAAACTGATCTTCCTTGCTTGCTTCCACTTTGGGTTCATTCGATCTGCTCAGTCCCAAATTATCATAGATCGCTATATCATTATTAATTGTTGACATTATCTTTCCCCTGAACTGAACCGGTATTACTGATATTTAATGGTGTTGACAAAAAATTTATCTCTCTTTTTTAAATCCTGAACTAATTGCTATCAGGATTTACCCAGGTTGATGGTTCTCAATAGTAATTGTTTAGTGGTATTAAGCACTTCCACATTGGTTTGATATGAACGTGATGCATCTATCATATTCGCCATTGCTTCAATTGGATTCACATTAGGCATAAAGACATAACCATCTTCATTGGCATTGGGATGATAAGGCTGATACTGTGCTTTTAGTGGCTCTTCACTTTCAACAATCCTGTCCACAGCTACTTTTGCTACAGCAGGATCATTAGAAAATTGATCCACTATCGTTTTAAAAACAGCCTGTCGGGATTTATAGGTGCCTTCTACACTGCTTGCCGCACTATTCACATTAGCAAGATTACTGGCCACCAGATTCATACGCACCGTCTGGGCGGTCATTGCTGAACCTGATACATCAAATGTATTAAAAAGTCCCATGATTTATCTCCTACTGTCCTTTTATTGCTTTGGTCAAACTTTGAAACTTACCCGTCATAAAGCGTAAACTGGCACTATAGTATATTGAGTTTTTACTAAACTCTGTTTTCTCAACCCCGGCATCTACCGTATTACCATCTAAAGAAGGCTGGTAAGGATTACGATACATCACATCCGCAGAAAAGGTATCCTGAGTGGTTTTCAAATGATTCTGATTGGTAGTCGTCATTTTCAAACTGTCTTTTTTAAATTCTGAACGTGTACCCATAGCGCTTGACATGGCTTCTTTAAAATCAATATCTTTTGCCTTATAGCCCGGAGTATCTGCATTGGCTAAATTAGAAGCCAGAATTTCAGAGCGTCTGGAACGCAGAATAAGTGCATCATCATGAGCGCCTAAATAACTGTCAAAACTGATTGCCACTTTTTCACTCCTGCTTATATAAGCTGATATTTAATTTTTCTATCATTAAATTCTAATTAAATTCTAATTAAACTCTAATTATACGAAAGCAAGTGGCGTACCAACTTCAATTAATTATTTATAATCAATTAGTTAGAATACAATTAAGCCTCTATTTTAAGCATAAACGGCAATGTGTGACCATATAACGGCAAGTCTGGCAATTGACAATTTTTTTCATTTCTTTATCCTCCTATATACACTTTCACATACAGACTTATTTTTTTACATATAACGGACAGAGACTCATTTATGCAAAACCGCTGGAACGAAAACGATGCACAACAGCTTTCTCAAAAAAACGCTGGAGAAACAGCCGACGAGCTGGCTCTTCGGGTTTATAGCTCACGCTTATTAGGGCAAGACAAATCATTGGTTTTACATGGCGGCGGCAATACCTCTGTTAAAATTAATCAGACCAATATTCTCGGTGAAACTGAAAGCATTCTTTATGTCAAAGGCAGTGGCTGGGATTTAGAGACCATTGAAGCTCAGGGTTATGCCCCGGTGCAAATGTCACATTTGCTGAAACTGGCTCAATTAAAAGAGCTCACGGATGCCCAGATGGTGAATGAATTAAAAACCCATTTAACTCTCGCCAATGCCCCTGGACCATCAGTAGAAACTATCCTGCATGCTTTACTGCCGTATAAATATGTCGATCATACCCATGCCGATGCAGTGGTCAGTATCACCAATACACAAGATGGCATGGAACGCATTAAAGCCCTCTATGGCAATAAAGTGGTCATTATTCCCTATGTAATGCCCGGCTTTGATTTATCTCGCCTGTGTGCAGAAATATTTCCTAAAGAAGCTCATTCAGAAACCATCGGTATGGTATTAATGAATCATGGTATTTTTTCGTTTGGGGATAGCGCTAAACAATCGTATGATCGCATGATTGATCTGGTGGCCATAGCAGAAGACTATTTGCAGCAGCAACAGGCACTGGATGTTGCCGGCAGTTATGCGGATACATCTTTAGAGACTGAAAATCTGCATTACCTGCACATCGCTCAATTCAGACAAGAACTCTCAGAGCACTTTAAACAGCCGGTGATTGTAAACCAGCAGCGAGATGCTCAAACGCTGGCATTTGCTAATCATCCGCAACTCAGCACGATCAGTCAACAAGGACCAGCAACACCCGATCATGTTATTCGTACCAAACAACTCCCCATGCTGGGTGCA
>WTAX01000200.1 GCA_013139395.1 Gammaproteobacteria bacterium
CCAGATTTTTGTTCATCGTTTCTACCTTCCATTATATTTGCAAATACATGGATAAAATCTTCAATTTTGTTGCCCGTAGAATATTTTTTAAATGCGCTAACTCTTACTTTTATATCATTTTCATTAAATAGCTCAGTTGATTTAGCAGCGAAATGAACTTGCTCAATAATTTGTTCCTCGGAATGTAATTTAAAAAGACTTTCAGAGCAATCTATTAAGAAATGAGGCATCGTTTCTCCTATGAATATATCAAGTAATGCTAATGTTTTAGCTAACTTGACAGCGCATGTTCTGCGCTGGTCAAGTTGGACGATTTGTTATGTGCTTCTTATATACGCACTAAAATGCTATCCAAGTTAAGTCGTGACTTGGGAAGTTTTGAGTTATAGTCATCTTCAGGGTGATGATAACCAATAGCCAAAGCCACGTCACACTGATAGCCATCAAGCTCCTCTTTGAATTCTTCATTGACCAAATCAATATCAATTCCTTCCAAGGGCGTTGAATCTATTCTGAGGCGAGCCAGGACATGTAGGGTGTTACCAAAAGCAAGATAAGTTTGAGCTTTTGTCCAACAACTCGTGTTTCCTGTTTCATCTGTATTAAACTCGGCAAATCCAAATGCCCCAAAGGCATTCTCACGATCCTCTGGTTTGGTTCGTCCATCCTCAACCCCTTTATCTATTACTTGAGCATAATCATCACGTGTGTAACGTGGGTTATAAGAAAAGAGAATAATATGTGAGCTATCAAACACATGAGGCTGATTATATTGATGTTTATGAGCAAACGTTTTACTCATGCGCTCTTTTGCTTCAGTGCTCTCAATAACTACAAACCTCCATGGTTGTGAGTTAATTGATGACGCAGAGAGGCGCATTGCCTCAAATAACACATCAAGATCCTCTTGAGGAACCTTCATTGTTGAATCGTACTTTTTGGTGGCGTGTCGCCAAAGGAGATCTTCGATAATTGGATGAACCATAGTTTATCCTTAAAGTTAATTTGATATTTATCATTTTCTACACATAACGAGGCTGTAGAATAACCTTTTTTTTTCCATAATTTTCAATTATTCCACAATAACCAATATTTTATACAATACTAGACCAAAAATTGATGTTGTTGTCAAAGATAGATGGGAGTTTTACGGAATTTTGGCTGGCGATTCCATTCGTAACAAATATATAGGGAAATCAGTTAAACATTATTTTAAACAGGGTGCTGCCAACCCTTTTAAATATATGAATAGAATTCATATTCAATTATTCAAGAGTTTATTGATCTAATAGAAGATTTAAATATCTGCAGTAATTTGGTTTACAGTCATTTTTGAAAAAAGTTCTAATTGACTCTTTTATGCTGATGGCTGACGATTTATCCCATATATATAAAATGGATGCTTTCGGGAACAATGCGATTAATTCTTATTTGACTCGTATAGCTCCTTTAGGTCAAAAGTGACTTGGTTAATAACAAATCAATATTAAAATTCTAGATCGTAATCAACACTTTTTATGCAAACTCAAATAGCCGTTATGCGCCCAATTCAATTGTATAAGAAATTGCTAATTATGTCACTGAGGGTCGTTTTCAACCATTTCCTAGCATGCGTGAATGGCCGCTTAACAAGCAAATACTCACTTGTATGGGGTTCAACCGAATTACCTGTCATATCACCGGCAAGAGCACCACCTTTGTGGGAAGACTGTCCGTTGGAACCCTACCAATGCCAGATAACCTCAATAACAGGTAGTGTAAAAGCTTGATTGTGAATACTAAACCACTCAAGATTCGTCAATTGTGGCCATTTCTGTCAAACCGTATATTTCGTACTCCAAACCTCAGAGAGATGACAGCCAGATAAAATACCAGTAAAATCACTTTCTCATTTTGCCAAGCTTGGAAACAACATGTTTAAGATTGAAGAGATTGATCCGGTTCACTATCGAAAGCACACCCGTAAATCAACCATGATCATTATGGGAATATTTATTATCATTGGCTTTATTACCGCCAGACTTACGATCGTCTACTTTGGTGAATCTTCCAATAACCACATAGTTCTCAATTTCTTGGGTGCATTTGCTGGTTTACTGATCACATTCGGGATAGTAAATGCTTTCTTTATAGATGCCAACTGGATGAAAGAAGCCTTGTACGCATGGCGTTTGAAACGCCACATAATGTATATTTATAATGCGATGAACCGCCTTCAGGATGCCGCTGATCAAGGAGACGTCGAAGCCATCAAAATCCTTCGTTTTTATCAGCTGGGAACAGAGCAGATGTATAGATTGGACAACAATAGTCACGAGTTGATTGAGTTGAAAAGTCAAATGCGAGAACTCGAATCCAAAATGAAAGAGATGGGTATAGAGGCAAATCAAACTGAATTTGACATGGAGTCAGTTGATGGCTACCGCAACTAAATTGAAAGGGTTCCGATTTCATCTAAACTCTTTCATTTTAGAAGTTATTTATTTGTCTCTTTTAAGCAAAATGGCTGCTTTTTCCTTTCAGACGTTAGCCTGAGGAACACCCTAAACTGCTGGTTGGGGACGTTTCACATTCTTACCCAATAAACAAGGAAGCAGTTGGAGACACCCATTAAAAAAGACACATTTTTATTGAATAGTGTACATTAATGGCGTAATCTATCTGTATCTTATTCATAAATGGATTTATGACATGCCCAAAGCCCGTTATCAACAAGTCAGTTTATCTGACACGGCCTATTATCACTGTGTATCCCGTTGTGTTCGCCGCGCCTTTCTTTGTGGTGAGGACAATGTTACAGGCAAGAACTATGAGCACCGTAAACAATGGATTCAAGAGCGCTTAAAACAACTCAGTGAGACTTTTGCTGTAGAAGTTTGTGCCTATGCTATTATGTCCAACCACGTGCATACCGTACTCAAACTGCTTCCGATTAAAGCCGAACGTTGGAGTGAAGAACAAATCATCTATCGCTGGCAACAACTGTTTTCACTGCCTGTTCTTATCGAACGTTACCAGGCAGGACAATGTGACACCCCAGCACAACAACGACAAGCACAGCAAGTGATTGCACTATGGCGAAAGCGCTTATCCGATTTAAGCTGGTTCATGCGTTGTCTGAACGAGCCCATTGCCCGACAGGCCAATTATGAAGATAAATGCACAGGTCGGTTTTGGGAAGGTCGTTTCAAAAGTCAGGCGCTACTCAATGAACAAGCCGTACTTGCCTGTATGACATATGTTGACTTAAACCCCGTCAGGGCCGCTCTGTGTGATTCACTAGAAAGCTCTGAATATACTTCTGTAAAACAACGCATTGACCAAATCAAACAACCGTCGGTGCATAAGACAGTGAAACTGGCTGAGTTTATAGGAAGCAAAGAGCAGGGAACAGGAATACCTTTCTCATTAACTGATTATCTTGAACTGACAGATTGGACGGGGCGTTGTGTGCATCCTAAAAAGAGGGGTTATATTCATGCAACCACACCTAAAATACTACATCAGCTTGGATTGGATGAAAAAATCTGGTTGGAAACGGTCACCAGTTTTAAATCAAAGTTTCATACCTTTGTTGGCTCAGAGCAACAGCTGAAAACCACCTGTGAACAACATCAAAAACAATGGACAAAAGGTTTGTCATTATGTCGGCGTTTGTTTTGTCCCACGGTCCCCATTCCTATCTGATGAATCCAACGACTCATACATAATGTAGTCAAGCATTAGAATGTCTCCTGCCTGAAATACTAGTTTTCACTCTAAGAGCTAAATCAATTGTTTCTTTTTTCAATAAAATCATAGAATTTATTTTAATATCGAATGAAATAGGTATTATTATAGGAAATGAAGATTGAATTTGCTGATTAAGTGATGGATGTCTTATTATTTTTTTATTATTTTTTATTATTTTTTATTATTTTTCTATTCAATTCTGATTATCCTTATCCCTATTAAGGTATTTCCATAAATTTTGAACCAAGTTAATCTGTTATAATCACTTTTCCCGATTTCCTATTTTTGATAATGGGAAAAGTAGACTAATTAAAATAATAATAACAATCATTTAGTGAATTGCATTAAGTTTTGTTAATATATCTAAAGGGAAACGAAGTTTTCCCTTTAGTAACTGTTAGGCATCAAGAAAGCAGGGGCAGCAAGAAGGACAGTTTGTTGATAGCTAAATTGAAATTATTCAATAATATTCGTGCCATACAGAAAATTTTGGTGCTATATTTTATCTATGCTGTTACGGGTACAATATCGTTATTTACTCACTTTGGGATGACATTAGTATGAGCAATGAGATCAATTACAAGAACAACCCCTTACACGGTGTTAGTTTGAAAAGCTTGTTGATTGAAATAGTAGATCAGTATGGTTTTGAGATACTCTTTGCCTATTTAAATATCAATTGTTTTAAGACCAATCCAAGTATTGATTCCAGTGTTAAATTTTTAAAGAAAAC
>WTAX01000193.1 GCA_013139395.1 Gammaproteobacteria bacterium
GATGGATCCCCTTCTCTTTTAAGATCACGAACACCGAGCGCAGCGACTCGGCCGCAGAATAATCCACATCATCAACCGCCGAGGCATCTATACACAACCAGCGCAGCGGCGGCTCAGCCTTATTGGCCAGCGCGGTGATCTCTTCGGAAAGTTGTTCAGCATTGGCGTAGTACATGCTGTGGGTAAATCGATAGATCACCAGTCCGGGTTCAGCCTCGGCATAGCTTGGTACCGGGTGTGTATTCCAGACTCCGGAATCAGCTGGTACCAGCAGTGCGTTCTTTGGCCGATAACCACGTCGTGTGTGATCAATCAATGACAGCACGATGGCCAGAATTATGCCCTGTTCAACACCGACGAAAACCACTACCACTGCAGTGATCAGAGCCACCCAGAACTCCGGGCGACGCTGCTGGTAAATACGCTTCATACCAGCAATATCGATCAGGTCAATACCAATAAGGAATACCACAGCCGATAGAACTGCTTCAGGCATATAGGCCAGCGGTCCAGTCAGAAACAGTAGCACCAGCAGCACGATCAATGCGGTGAACAGTAGTGACAACTGGCTGCGGCCACCGGCACTGTCAATCATCTGTGTTTTAGTAGGACTGCCATTGACGACAAAGGTACCAGATAATCCAGCCCCGATATTGGCCAGACCCAAACCAACCAGGTCGGTGTTCTCACTGAAGGTTTCATTATAACGTGCAGCGTAGGCGCGCGAAGTTGCTGCACTCTGCGCCAGGATTACGACGAACATGGCAAATGCGGTGGGAAGCAATTTGCCGATCAGAGCCCAGCTCCAGTCAACTTTAGGCAGACCGATATGCGGCAGGCCACTGGGGATAGTGCCCAGCACATGCACATGCTCCTTCAGACCCAGCGCCCAGCTAAGGATGATAGCACCGATAACAGCAATTAATGCCCCGGGGATCTTCTTTGAAATCTTTTTTGAACCGACGATGACCAGCAACACAGACAGCGCGACCACCAGCGCGTAGACATTAACCTGTTCGATTTGCTGCAGGTCATGCCAGACCTTATCCAGGGTACCGTGCCCGCCACCCTTAAGACCGAGCATTCCCGATATCTCACCAAACGCAACCTGTATGCCGACTCCTGTCAGAAAGCCAATTAACACGGTGCGCGACAGAAAGTCTGCCATAAAGCCCAGGCCGATAATACGCGCCAGGATCAGAAACCCAGCAGACATCAGGGCAAGCACCGCAGCCAGTGCTACATATTGATCAGAGCCGACGGCAGCCAGACCAACCAGACCGGCGGCCAGCATTGCCGCAGTGGCTGAATCGGCGCCCACCACCAGATGCCGTGATGACCCGAACAGTGCAAACAATGCCATCGGGATCAGAATGGTGTACAGACCCAGAATCACCGGCACACCGGCAATCTTGGTATAACCCATAACTTCTGGAACCGCCAGGGCGGCCAGAGTCAATGCGGCGATCAACTCATTCGGAATCTGCGCCGCCTTGATTGGTAATACTCCCTGCATAAACGGCAGGCGGAAGCCTGATGGCTCTTTATTAGTGTCAGACATCTAGCCGTTCCCCCTATATCCAGGCAAGCCACGCGCTTCATTACTTGAAGCAAGGTACAAGACTTCATCGACAACCTCCTTGCCATCATCGGTCAGTTCCAGACGACCGTGTTCATCGACCTCAAAGGCGAAGTCATCAAAAGTATGTTTTCCAGCCAGGATATCCTGATCCAGCAAGACCCGGGTACGAAAAAAATTGGCCCATTTGAATTCCGAAAACGGTGCATTGTTTTTAATATAGCCGTGCTGTTCACGAACGATCCAGGCCAGGCTGCGGTAGGGATCGAAGGCAAGCTCCTTGATATGCTTCGGCAGCATCTTCGGTTGCTGTGGCCCACCGCCAGCCCGATCAAACAGATAGACCATATTACGTTCGTGCATGGTCTTCCAGAAATAAACCTCTTCCAGCGAACTGGCATTGGCCAATACCTTAACGTATACGCAAATGTTATTGCCGAGCGACTTATGCTCAACATCGTACAAAGCACGTACCAGATGGTGATGATCAACCAGATAAAACTTGTCGCCACGCACTACAATTGGAATTGGCCTGACGCGCAAATAATCGTGTAGCTTGCCCGGGTCCTTTTTCAACTTCTTGCGCATATGTCCGGCGCGTACTTTGATTTCCGCTTTACCGACTGCAAACTGAGTTGGAGACAGATCTTCAATACGTAGTTTATAGAAATCATCAACCCTCGCATCAGAGGGACACCATGAAAATTCTGAATCACACACATGTTTACTCATTAGTAATGTCTCTCTATAGAGGTATAATAACCGTTCTGAAATACTCTCACTATTTCTTGCCAATCTCTCCTTGCAAATCAGAGAGCAAACGTTGATATTCCGGATTTTGGTAAAGCAAATTGACCCCCGTACCAACCAGACGTTCAATATTTTCTTTGCTTAAACCAAAACTGGTTGGGATCTTATTTAACAATAAGCGCAACTCATTTTTTTGCACATTTTTTAAGCTCACATTAATAAAATAAGATTTAACCTGATGTTCTGGTGTAGAGATCGCTTTAGTCCATTGTTTAATTTTAAACTCCAACAATGCTTGTGTAGTGCGATTAAAACGATGCAGTTGAATATCACTCATCGAATTAATGGTATCAAGGATGGATGGTTCTTTGTTGCTGATATCCATATCAAAATTTGGATCGGTGGAAGAATTAACTGAAATAACAACAAAATATTTTGGTGGTTTGGTCTTCATATTTTGCAGAGTCTGTACAGCACCACCGGACAGGGTTACAAAATCATATAAAGCGAGCAGACCCAGATTGTCTGTGATACCACCATCAACCAGATGAATATAACGAAGTCGCTTTTTGTTTAATAAGATTTCAATACCCTTGACAGATTCTGCCAGTAGAGGGTCTTCATTTATCTCAAGTTGTGCCTTTGACCTTTTTAACCACTCAGGTTCGAATGAATCGCAGTCAGAATATTTTTCAAGAACAACAGGTAAAAACACAATGGGTACCGATGATGAAGCCGCTACGGCTTTAGCTACCGGAAAATTATCAAGCCGGGAACAAAACAGGTCAAAATATTCCTCAATAAATGAGAAACGTACACCATTACCCAAACCTGATGCATTAATAACAATTAATGGCCCGTCTTTTTTGAAATCGGAGAAAGTGGCATTATGGAAAACAGTGTCATTATAAAAGCGGATTGCCATCTCAGTCCGACCGCCCTTTCGAAACCATTCGATTGGGTTCATCAGCCCCCAGAATAAATGCTTTTCGACATCACGCAAAAGAAACGCATGCTCAAAAGTATCAAAAATACCATCACCATTAAGGCCATAGTAGGCAGATGTAAAGCTGCCACCAGAGACTGAGCTAATCTGGTCTATTTGATCAAGCAAACGTGAAGACTGACCATCTACTTCAATGGTAGTATCTCTAAGTCCCTTTAAAACGCCATAAGCAAGTGCCGCTGCACGCGTCCCACCACCAGAGAAGCTAACAGCAAGATCAAGGTTTGTATTACGATCCAGTTGATTAGCCGCTTTCCAGGAAAAGGCATTAGGCTTTTCCTCATCTGTTTCAGTCTCTGTTTTTACTGTGTTGTCTATTACACCATAGGTAGTACAGCCAGTAAGCAACAACACCAGTAATACTGAATAGAGACAACTTAATTTCTTCATTAGTATTATTCTCGTTTATTTACATAGGGTTTTATTCAGAGTCTTTACCCTTTATATTACCAACAATACCACCAGCAATTGCACCAATTGCAGCACCCGTCCAGCCATCACCACCTGTTGCTGCTGCAATCCCACCACCGACCACAGCACCAATAGCACCGCCAGTCAGTGTACCTTGTTCTTCATTACTCATATTAGTACAGGCGACAGAACTGCTTAACATGATTGCCATTAGAGGATATTTAATTTTATTCATGGTAACTCCCTTATTTTTTCATGTTTTCTTTTGCCATATGATAGAGTACCTCTATCACGGCTTTATTTTCATTTTGAGGCTGTTCAGCATAGTATTTATTCAGTTTCATAACGAGATCAGCAATTGAAATACCTGACAGGCCTTCTAATAAAACAGGGACAATGCTGTGACCTCGTAATGCTTCATATTTGTCTCCGGCCATAGCCTGTTCAATTTCAAGTATATTACCGACACCAAATAAAAAAGCTCTCTTTTGTTCCATGCTTGAAGTGACCCAATGACCACCATTAATAATATCAAGATCTTCTGCACTCCAGGCAGATACATTTATGATTAAAAAAATAGAAAAAACAAAAAAAATACATAACTTTTTCATAAAATTATTTCCTAAGTAATTTAAAAAGTAAATCTGGCATCGGCATAAGGGCAGCTCATTTGCAAAATTTCTAATGGCCCATGACCATCAAAAAATATGCCAGCCTTGCCTAATTTGTAATTAACGAATTGGAACTGCAGCAGTCATGCTACCAATAATTTTTCATGCAAATGGAGAATAAATTTTTATATTAAATCTGCTTTAGTGTTCTTTACAATTTAGCAAATTAATAGATTTTTAAAATCCCTCTCTAAGAGTGGTTCTGTATCCCCCTTTTCGGGTGATCCTTTTCATTCTTGTTTAGAGATAATTTTTCCTGCAGGTAAAGGTCAATGTAAAATTCAGATATAATATAGCTAGGCTCAGGCTAAATAGCATAAGGGAAATTCGTTTCATAATATTTACCTTTTAACTTTTGTTCAGATAAGTTTAGTTTGATAAATCACGTATTAATTGTTTTAAATCCTGATTATCCGGCATAATAACAATCAGCTTTTTCGCATAATATAATGCTTCCTGATTTTTCCCTGCATCACGGTTAGTGGTGGTGAGTGCTATTAAAATCTGAATATTATCTGGAAATTGTTCAAGTGTCTCTTTTAGTATCTGCAGCGCTTCTTCTATCTGTCCCGCTGAGCTTAATGCAATGGCATAGACATATTGATAACGTATATTGTTCTTTGCATTCAATGCAGCAGCCTGTAATTCGATCAAAGCAAGAGCGGTCTCCTTTTGTCTGATATACGACAAACCCAGCGCATGATGTAACTCTGGATTATCAGGTATTATACTTAAGCCTTTTTTAAGAATTGCACCCGACTCACTCTCACGCCCTGTTTGGCTGAGTAATTGAGCCAACCCGAGATAAGCTGGAATATATTGAGATTGTAATTTAAGTGCCTGTCGATAGGCTGTTTCTGATTTTTTAAACTGCTTTAAATCAAAATAATAGTTGCCCAGATTTGTCTGAGACTCCGGACGCTCGGCATTAAATAACTGTGCATCAATATATTCCTGTTTGGCATCATTCAGCTGTTTTCTGGCTTGTTGTGGAATTTTCTCCTCAGGAAATGTACTTAATATTCTTGCTGCTTCTATACGAACGCTGCGAACATCATCGTAAATTTTAGGAAAGGCTAAAGCCATTTTAAATTTGTCATCAAAAGTAACCAGTGCCTCTAATGCCGCCAAGCGGATTGCTGGATCGGGATCATTGAGCTGAGTTTGTAATATTTTCACCGAAGTTTGATCTGGATAGCTGCCTAATTCTGCTAATGCCGTTGCTCGGGAAATGACTGGCTGGTTTTTATCCATGATGAGTTTATAAAGTAATAACTCAGCTCCCGCTAATTGGTTTTGATGGGCAAATAATGCTGGAGCAAATTGCTGCAGGCCCGTGTTTTGTGCTTTTTTTGATGATTTTTCAGTCCACTCCGTGATTCGATTATCAGCCCATTGCGGCGTATTAACCGTGTGACACTTATTGCAGGCATTAGGTATATCAGTCTTGCTGGAGAGTATTTTATCAGACAGATCCGGGCGTGGTATTCTGAAGCTGTGATCATGCCGGTCATCCACACCCATATAAGTTGTAGTGGGCATGTGACAATCAAGACACGTCACATCAGTTTTATGAAAATGATGTGTTTCTGTGCGGTATGTTTCAGGCATATGACATTGGTTACATACCAGATCACCCGGCAATTTTAGCGTGGCGCTATGAGGATCATGACAATCAGAACAGGTGACACCCGCCTGATGCATTTTACTTTGCACAAAGGATCCATAAACATACACTTCGTCACGAATTTGTCCGTCACTATAGTACAAGCCAGAAGTTAACCGGGCAGGACGGAAAGAATTCATTAATGGTTGATCAATTGAATCATGACCTATTTGAGAGCGTCTGCTGTGACAACGGGCACAGGTTTCAATTTCATGCTGACTGTCCTTAGACTGAGAACGTTGAGGTTGTTTACTTATTGGATCAATTATCCATTGAATATTCTTACGTTCATTTAAAATATTTGATAAGCCCATATTGTTAAATAAGGGACTGTCATGTATTGTTGTACTCGTTGTTTTGTCATTCTTGTTAAGTGCAGCCCATTGTATGTGGTTTGAAGCTGGACCATGACAAGCTTCACAGGAAACATTGATTTCAGACCAACTGGTTTGATAGCTGTCGGTTTCACTCTGATAATTTTTTTCGAGATTAGTTGAGTGGCAGAAGGCACACATATAATTCCAGTTCAAATTCTGACCAGTCCAGTGCAGGATATCATCCGATTCAATTTTTTCATCAGGGTGTAAATGATACCAGCGTTGCCCGCCCTGTTTTTTTGTTCGGGAATCCCAGGCAATATCAAGTGCCTGCAAACGTCCTCCAGGGAACTCAATTAAATACTGCTGTAATGGATAAATGCCAAAAGTATATTTTATTTCATAATCCTGTAATTGCCCATCAGGGCCATCGGTTTTTACCCAATACTGGCTTTTATTATTTGCATTTTTGATGTAAAAAGTGGTAATTAATCCATAATTGTCAAAAGTTGCTTGATTAAAATCACCCAATACAGTGACCTGAGTCGCATGTTGCATGGCCTGATTATGCTGAGAAGTGAGCCATTGTTTGACTTCTTCCTGATGACATTCAGTACAGGCTTGATAACCAACATAGTTGTTTTTAGAAATAGTCTCATTAGCGAGGCTATTAAGAGATAAAAAAGTCAAAAATGTATAAATAAGGTATTTCATAAAATAAGGCTAATCAGTTCAGGTAGGGAGTTTTTTAATAATATGATGTGAGAGTATATTATTACGAACCAACAATTTGGTTCGTAATAATAACGAGATGATAGTGTCTTACTTGGTTGCTGAAGTAGCCCAGGTAATCTTCTCCATTACTTTACCAAGACTCAGACTAGAACCCCGTGCTGGTGGAAATTCTTTTAGAGTTTCTAGCTTCTCAGCAACGGATTTTTGAGCTGGCACCATCAGATACATACGATCTGCCCACCATTTCATGTACATTGAAGATTGGCTGTCAAAACGTTCATAAGGATCACGACGTAAATTAGTGATAAGAGGCCAGCTTGGCGTTTTGTGCCATGCTGTTGGTAAATTTCCCCACATTTCAGTAAAGGTAATTTTCCACTCACCAACACGAATAGCATTCAAGTCGCCATCACCGCTAAAGTAGAAAATCTCATTACGTTTTCCCTTCCCCTTACCAGTCAACAGATCCATCTGGTTAACACCATCAAGGTGTGCCTTAAATGTCTTGCCGTCAGCTTTAACGCCACCTTTTTTAAGTTTCGCCTGAATACCTGTGTCTTTACCTTCAGCAGCAGCTAATAGAGTAGGCATCCAGTCTTCATGTGCGAATACGTCGTTGATGATTGTTCCAGGTTTAATTTTTCCAGGCCAGCGAACGAGCTGAGGGACACGGAAACCACCTTCATTAGTCAGACCTTTCTCACCTTTAAATGGGTGATTACCACCTTGTGGCCAGGTAAATATCTCAGCACCGTTATCGGTCGACCAGATAACAATCGTGTTATCGGCAACTTTCAGTTCGTCCAGCTTATCAAGCAGTGCACCTGTCACATCATCCAGTTCAGACATACCATCTGCGAAAATGCCATTTCCAGTTTTGTTCTTGTACTTTTCACTCAAGTGAATCCAGACATGGTTACGTGTTGATACATGCCATAAGAAGAAAGGCTCATCTTTTTTGCTTGCCTTATTTTTCTTAACCGCTCGCTCCATGAAGTCAAGAGAACGTGCCAATAAATCTTCTTCAATGGTTTCCATACGCTTTTTGGTCAAAGGTCCAGTGTCTTTACACTTTTGTTTGCCAACAACACCCCAGCGAGGTTCATCCGTCTTGTCAAATGTGTCTGTTGCAACACAATCCATGACGCCACGAGGACCATAAGTTGCTCTGAATTTTGGATCTTTGGGATAATCAGCATTTTCTGGCTCTTCTTCAGCATTTAAGTGATAAAGGTTGCCATAGAATTCATCCATACCATGCACAGTCGGTAGATATTCATTGCGATCACCCAGGTGATTTTTACCAAACTGACCCGTGATATAGCCATGTGGCTTCAGCAATTCAACAATAGTGGGATCAATTTTTCTCACACCATGTTTTGCACCTGGCATACCAATGGTCAGCAAACCTGTTCGGAAAGGATTTTGTCCCAGCATGAATGCAGCGCGTCCAGCAGTACAAGATGCCTGAGCATAAGCATCAGTCATCAGAGCACCTTCTTTGGCAATACGATCGATATTTGGCGTCGTACCAGCCATTAACCCCCGGTGATAGGCACTGATATTATCCTGACCAATATCATCACCCCAAATGACAAGAATATTAGGTTTCTTGTTTTGTGCATAAGCTGTACTGGCAAGCATAATAGACCCGAACAGCGATAACACAATAATCGATCTCGATCTCGTTATCATAGTTTTCTCCAATGAAATTATTGTATTGAAATGAAGCAATTCTGGCAGTCTCTCTTGCCAGTTTGTATAAATTTTAGCAAATTTATTGGAACAAAAAATCACCCTAAAAGAGTGATTTTTGCATCACTCTTTTAGGGTGACTTTTTCACTTCCAGCATGAGTTTCCTTTGCGGGCAAGGCATTCAAGTTGATTAATCATTTTTGGTAATAATTCTGATAGTGTTTTTCCAGAACTATCAAATTATGCATTTTATAATAGCTCTTATTTTTAACTTAATTGCTACGGCAAGTTGGGACAGTGTCGATTGAGGCAAGCGAAGGTATTCCGACAATTCATCGATGGTCATTACTTCATGAAATTATTTCCTTAAATAATTTTTTATGTTTTCTTAGAATTCACAAGCTGATACTATAATTCAGATATATAATCTCAGCTCCGGGGTTACGATCCCCCAGATCACAGTTTGAAATATGTCCAAAACCCAAGCCGATTTTTGCGTCATTTTCAAGATTGTATTCCAGGCGCAATTGACTATAAAATTCGACATCATACCCCAATTCGGTATCTGCACCGTCATTATAGTAACCAGCAGACAGACTGGGGGTTAACGACCATTTATTGTTAATAGAAAATGGATAGCCAACACCAGCATATAAATAGGCCGCACTATCTGTTGTAAAAAAAAGTCCCAAATGCGGTTTAAAACCTGACCATTCAGTTGCAAATGCATATTCAATCTGTCCCATAGCAGTTGCTGAGTGACTGACATCAAAACTACCTAAAGCCAGGTTCAGACTACTTTCCTGTGCATGCAAATAAACCGGATTCAAACCCCAAATTAAAACCAGAATTAATTTTTTCATTTAAATTTCTTAATGCTAATGATGTGTAATCATTTTTCCTTTAAGTATTGTGAACATAAGTTAAAGGAAAAATAACAAATAATAAAAGCCTGCCCTTAGCCCCCTTTTCATCCATTTGGGTACCGTGGAAAAAAAGGGGAAGCAATGAGCAAATACTTTCGATCATTTCATTATGATATCAAGCCCTTCAACACCAATAGCTAATGCAACACCTTCTGCTCCAGATGATTTCAGGTTCAGTTTGACCCCTTTGTCATTTTTTAACCAGATTGAGTTTTTAGAAGCATAACCGAGTGTCGCACCCAATTGGAATGCAGCATAAATGCCACCAAAATCTTCAATGTTTTTCATATCATAGACATTACCTATAAGATGTAATTTGTGTATACCGATACCACCCAGTTTTATACCTGTTGTCTTGAAACTGCGGGACTCTTCACCCATGACAACAACACCGCCTCCCATATCACCACCAAGAATCAAGGAAATCTGTGTTTCATCAATCACGACGGTACCCGATTTGACTGGTTCTGACGCTAATGCAGTGTTTGTTAATAGCATTAAAGTCACAAACATACAGCTGACTAGTTTTTTGTAAAAATTCATAATTTTTCCTTTTTAATTAAAATTTATTGAAGTTGTAAAAATTTACTTTTTTGCAGTTTTGACTGCCTCAGTTGTATACCTGATAGGTAGATGCACCACCAAAAGCAGGCAATTTACCATCCAGAACGTTGATTGTATAAGTGAATTCACTCACTCTTCTTATCCTTTAGTTTATTAATAAAATTGATACTCTTTAGATCGAAATATTTAAGGAAATAAACATTATTCATGCAAATAGAGAACAATTTTAAATATAAATTTGTGCTTTAACGTGTTTTATAATTTAGCAAATCACCTGAATTTATAAAATCCCTCACTAAGGGTGATTTTGTATCCCTCTTTTAGGGTGATCATAATTTTTTTTATTGATTAACCACAATGAAAAAATCCCATAGATAAAAAACTGTATCCATAATTGTT
Organism: Gammaproteobacteria bacterium; assembly: GCA_013139395.1. GTDB lineage: Bacteria > Pseudomonadota > Gammaproteobacteria > GRL18 > GRL18 > GRL18. Next base: position 10,721 of record WTAX01000193.1, read on the forward strand.
GCCATAAAGAACCAATTCCTGCAAAATCAGCCTCCATTTGATTCAATTGTAAAAAAGCCTGAATAGCTGGAATAGCTGGAAAGATTTGTGAAATATCGACAAGAAATGTCGGTATCATATTGATTGGCCAGACGAAACCAGCAGAAAAAACGATGGGTAATGATGTAAATAAAATTAATACCGTCACCAGTTCGGGTCTGGGCACCAACAGACCGATACAGATTCCTAAAGCGATTGTTGATAATAAAAAAGGAATGATTAATTGAATTAATTGTATAGGATCAGCTAATTTAGAAATAACATAATAATCAAAACAAAAACCAAAATAGTAAAATGCCAGCACAATCTCGATCATTAAAAAAATAAGACTTCTTGCTGAGACTAATTTCCACCCTGGTACTTGCTGCCAATAGCCCTTCTCACCCTTAGCATCCATTTCATTTTGTGCAGAACCAATCAGGCCTACGCCAATTAATAATGTCTGATATAAAATGACCACAAAAACGGCGGGGACGACATAATTAATATAGCCACCCGTCATATTAAAAACCGGTCGAAGATTAAGGTGAATTGGCTCATATTGCTGTTTTGCTGTGATCAATGATTTCCCTTCTATTAAATGGTGTAATACTTTTATTTCAGCACCAAGGGTTGCTCCTACTGTGGCAAGACCTTCAATGACCGTACTGAAAACCAAAAAATAAGAGGCATCACCAGCATACGATAAGGTTGGACTACGCCCTAAAAGTAAATCACGATGAAAATTTGCGGGGATCACAAGCATACCTGCAAGTCCTTCATCTTCTATAGCCAATTGTGCAGCACTGATATTATAAACATAACGATCAATTTGAACCTGTGGTGTTGCATTGACCATACGAATTAACTGACGACTCACTGCACTATTATCCAGGTCAACGACGACCACAGATTGCTCTCGGGGTAATTGCTGACTATAAGGCATTGGGTATAGAAAGGAATATAAAAAAACCCCACCAAAAACGGTCAGAAGCAGCGCCTGATTGCTAAAGATTGCATTTATTTCACAAACTAATAGTTTTCCCCAGGTCATTGGCTATCAACTCCCTCATTTATTTTATCAATAATAACCGTTTGATGTGATTCTAATATGACAAAATGAACCCATTGCAAGGCTAAAAAAAAGGTAATGAAAAATAAAATTAATGCTCCCATTTGCGGTAATGCGGTTTGAAGTGAAGCACCATGATTTGTCTGGAAGACTTGAATCTGCATATAATGACTGACTGGAATCAGATCTCGCCAAATTTGTGCCAGAGTATTCATATCCGTTGCCGGAAAAGTAATTCCCATAAAGGCAAAGCTGGGGGCAGTATATGCTGCAGCAAAACTCAAAGACATATCAGCATCCTGAACAATGACAAATACCAGTAACGCAACGGCCTGACTCGCCAGTATGACTAATAACTGACTGAAGAGTAATATTCCCCAGTGACCATGCATTGGCCAGTTCAGTACTTCAAACATAAAGTAAAGAAAAATAGCACCGTGAAA